>DVKX01000072.1 GCA_018715805.1 Candidatus Faecousia intestinigallinarum
AGCAGAGCGGCGAACACATTTCCCAGGTGCATCCTTCCGGAGGGGGTGGGCGCAAAACGCCCCACAACGCCGCCCGCCATCAGAAAAACCGCACCATCCAGTAGATGACCACGCCCACGATGCCCATGGTAAGCACCCCCAGCGTCACCAGCAGCCCCCGGTAGCTCTGGGGCTTCTCCACCGGCGCTTCCCAGTCCTCCTGGCCGTAGTCCGTATAATCCTCCGCGTAGTCCGCCGGAATATTTCGATATATCTGGGTGGCGTCCATATCCACCGGTTCTTCTTCCTCCAGGTCGTCAAAATCCAGCCATTCTTCCCAGCTTTCCGGCTCCTGGAGCGGCGCCTCCTCCGGTTCCGGCGCTTCCTCCGCCAGCAGCTCCGCCGTCAGGCGTTCCAGCTCCTCCTGGGTGTCCCGTGCCATCGCATTCACCTCCATGGTTCTGCCGCCGGGGCGTGTCCCCCGGCAATCATAATAGTTTATTTTACTCTAAAAAATGAAAAATGTAAAGGGGCACTATTTGGGTATGGTGATGGTGAGGACAATCTGCTCCTCCGTCTCCCGGCGCTCGGACACCGCTCCGATGCCGCTGCGCTGGATCCGCGCCAGGGACTGGCTCAGGCTGTTGAGGAACGCCCCCACATTCACCCGCCGGGGCTTCCGCTCCTCCTCCCGCAGCAGCTCCTCAATATACTTCTCCGCCCGCGCCACGCTCATTCCCTGCCGGGCGATCTCCCCGATGGCCTGGAGCTTTTCCGCGTCTCCGGGCAGCTTCAGCAGCGCCCGGGCGTGGCGCTCGGTGAGTCCCGCCCCCCGCAGCGCCGCCAGCACCGCCGGGGAATGACGCAGCAGCCGCAGCTTATTGGCTACGGCGCTCTGGCTCTTGCCGATGCACCTGGCCGCCTGCTCCTGGCTCATGCTCCACTGCTCCATCAGCAGTGCGATGGCCTTGGCTTCCTCAATATAATCCAAGTCCTGCCGCTGCAAATTCTCCACCAGGGCGGCCAGGCCGGACTCCCGATCGTCCATGTTCATAATGATGCAGGGGATCTCCGTCAGCCCTGCCATCTGTCCCGCCCGCAGCCGCCGCTCTCCGGCAATCAGCTCATAGCTTGTCCCCACCCGGCGCACGGACAGGGGCTGCAAAATGCCATGCTGGCGAATACTGTCGGCCAATTCCGCCAGACCTTCCTCCCGGAACAGCTCCCTGGGCTGCGCAGGGTTGGGACGGATCGCCCGGGCAGGCAGAAAGACCACCCTCCCGGTTTCCATATACGTTCGCAATTTCTGGCACTGCATCCTGTTTCCCCCTT
Organism: Candidatus Faecousia intestinigallinarum; assembly: GCA_018715805.1. Lineage (GTDB taxonomy): Bacteria > Bacillota > Clostridia > Oscillospirales > Oscillospiraceae > Faecousia > Faecousia intestinigallinarum. The sequence goes on from DVKX01000072.1 coordinate 1,312, forward strand.
GGTAGATTTGGTGCTTCCATTCTAGTCCCCATTTCCTGGGAAACTCCACGAAACCGCCCACGCCCCCGGGAAAATAGCGCGACAAGTTTTTCATCCCCGGCAGGAAGCCTTGCAATCCGCCCGGTTTCATGCTATATTAATAATTACTGATTTTTTCGGGAGGAATACCATGAAAACCCTGCTGCATATCTGCTGCGCCCCCTGCGCCAACCAATGCATCGACGCGCTGCGCCGGGAGGGGGCGGACGTTACCGGCTTCTGGTACAATCCCAATATTCACCCCTTCACCGAGTACCGCGCCCGCCGGAACTGCCTGCGGGACTATGCCGCCGCCATCGCACTGCCCCTTATGGAGCGGAACGACTATGGCATCCGTCCCTTCACCCGGGCAGTGGCGGCAGACATTCCCGGCCGGTGCGTCAAGTGCTATGAAATGCGCCTTTTCGAGACTGCCCGCCAAGCCAGGGAGGGAGGCTTCGACAGCTTCACCTCCTCCCTGTTTATCAGCCCTTATCAAAAGCACGCGCTGATGATCCAGGTGGCGGAGGCCGCCGCCAGGGAGTACGGCGTGGAATTTCTCTACCGGGACTTCCGGCCGCTGTTCCAGGCGGGGCAGGCGCGGGCGCGGGAGCTGGGCTTTTATATGCAGAAATACTGCGGCTGCATCTACTCCGAGGAGGAGCGGTATCTGAAAGCCGCCAAAATCGTGCCCTGATCCCTGCGGCGCGCACATCAGCAAGGAGGAACATCCATGAATTTCCAATATTCCGTACCCTGCCTATTCGGGCTGGAGGGGGTCGCCGGGGACGAGCTGCGCCGTCTGGGGCTGGAAAACGTCCGCGTGGAGAACGGGCGGGTGCGCTTTTCCGGGGATGATCGCGCCATGGCCAAGGCCAATATCTGCCTGCGCACCGGCGAGCGGGTGCTGCTGATCCTGGCGGAGTTCAAGGCCGTCACTTTTGAAGAGCTGTTCCAGGGCGTGTACCAAACCAATCTGGAGGATTTCATCCCCAGAAACGGCGCGTTCCCGGTGAAGGGACACTGCCTGAACAGCCGTCTTATGAGCGTGCCGGACTGCCAGGCCATTGTAAAAAAGGCCGCCAGCAAGCGCTTGGGGGAGCGGTACGGTCTGCAGTGGCTCCCCGAGGACGGCGACAAATTCCAGCTGCAGTTCTCCATTATGAACGACCATGCCGCCCTGTACCTGGACACCACCGGCGCCGGCCTCCACAAGCGGGGCTACCGGGCGGTGGGCAACGCCGCGCCCCTGCGGGAGACGCTGGCGGCGGCCATGGTGTTGCTGACCCGTTACCGGGGTCGGGAAATTTTCCTGGATCCTTTCTGCGGCTCGGGCACCATCCCCATTGAGGCCGCGTGGATCGCCATGAACCGCGCTCCCGGCCTCCAGCGCCGTTTTGCCGGGGAGGCCTTTCCCTGGGCGGACAAAGCCCTCTGGCAGGAGGAAAAGGAGGCGGCGCGGCAGCGGGAGTACCGCGGGGAATACCGGATTTTCGCCCGGGACAACGACCCCAAGGCCGTCTCCCTGTCCATGGCCAACGCCCGGAAGGCCGGTGTGGACAAGCAGATCCAGTTCCAGGACGCGGACGCCACCGCCCTGCGCCTGCCCGGCCAGGAGGGCGTCCTGGTATGCAACCCGCCCTACGGAGAGCGGATGCTGGAGCGGCGGGACGCCCAGCGGCTCTATGAGGCGCTGGGGCGGCAGCTGCGGAACGCGCCGGGCTGGAAGCAGTACATCATCACCTCCGAGCCGGAATTTGAGCGGTATTTCGGCCGGCGGGCAGACAAGAAGCGAAAGCTCTACAACGGCATGATTCCCTGCAATTACTATATGTATTTTGGCGACAGCGGAAAAGGAAGAAAGAAATGAAGCACCTGTTCATCGTCAACCCGGCAGCCGGCAAGACGGATCAAACCGAATACTATACCAAGCACATCTGCGCGGCCTGCCGGCCCAGGGGGCTGGACTTTGAGATCGCCGTCTCCCAGCACCCCGGGGACTGCTTTTCCCTGGCGCGGGCGGCGGCAAAGACCGGGGAGCCCCTGCGGCTGTACGCCTGCGGCGGCGACGGCACCCTAAACGAGGTGGTGAACGGCGCGGCGGGCTTCTCCAACGCCGCCGTGACCCACTATGCCGGGGGCAGCGGCAACGACTTCGTAAAGCTCTTCTCCGATCCCAGCGCTTTTCGGGACGTGGAGCGGCTGCTGAACCCCCAGGAGGCGGAGATCGACCTGATCTGCTGCAACGGCGACTATGCCCTGAACGTGTGTTCCGTGGGTCTGGACGCCCGCATCGGCACGGACGTGGTGAAATATAAGCGCCTGCCCCTGCTCAGCGGCTTCGGCGCTTACGCCCTGTCCGCTGCGGTGAACACCGTCAAGGGCGTGGCGGAGCACTATGTGGTGGAGATCGACGGAGAGACGGTGGACGGGGAGCAGACCCTGGTGCTGGCCGCCAACGGCCGCCACTACGGCGGCGGCTTCCATCCGGTGCCGGACGCAGATCCCCAGGACGGACTGCTGGACGTGCTGCTGGTAACCAAGGTGTCCCGTTGGAAGGTTCTCAGCGTCATCGGCAAGTATCAGGCGGGAAAATACGCACAGTTCCCCCAGCTGATCCGCCATGTGCGGACAAAATCCCTGACCATCCACTGCGACCGGGAGACCCCCATCAACTTAGACGGCGAGCTGCGGATGGACAGCCTGGTACATATCTCCATGGCCTCCGAAAAGCTCCGCTTCTTCTTCCCCCGGGACGTGTCCCTAACCTAGCATACCCCGCCCAGCTTGCGCATAGCCTGTACCACAAAGGTTCAGGAGGGAACGCTATGCGGCGAGTTGGGTGTATTCTTTTATCGTTGGCGCTGCTTGTGGGGCTGCTGCCCCTGGCGGCGGGGGCAGTGGAGCTGGATGTGGAGGGAAAAAGCGCCGTGCTCATGGACATTGCCACCGGGACAGTGCTCTACGAAAAAAATTCCCACGAAGCGCTGGCGCCTGCCAGCGTCACCAAGGTAATGACCATGCTGCTCATCATGGAGGCCATCGACGACGGGCGCATCGGCTGGGACGATATGGTTACCGCCTCCGAGGCCGCCGCCGCCAAGGGCGGCAGCCAGGTATACCTGAAGGTGGGGGAGCAAATGTCCGTCTCCGACATGGTGAAGTCCATCGCCGTGTCCTCCGCCAACGACTGCGCCTGCGCCATGGCCGAGCATATCGCGGGTTCGGAATCGGCCTTTGTGGATAGGATGAACGCCAAAGCCCAGGAATTGGGGATGCAGGACACCCATTTCGTCAACTGCACCGGCCTGGACGATGATGACGCTGCCCGGGAGCACCGCACCAGCGCCTATGACATCGCCCTCATGTCCCGGGAGCTGCTGAGCAGACACCCGGACATTCAAAAATTCACCACCATCTGGATGGATTCCGTGCGGGGCGGCAGCTTCGGCCTGTCCAATACCAACAAGCTCATTCGCTTTTACAGCGGCGCCACCGGCCTGAAAACCGGCTTCACCTCCCAGGCGGGCTACTGCCTGTCCGCCTCGGCGGAACGGGACGGCCTGGGGCTGATCGCCGTGGTAATGGGCTGCGAGACCTCGGAGAAGCGCTTTGCCGCCTGCAAATCCATGCTGGATTACGGCTTTGCCAACTACGCCCTCATCACCCCGGAGCTGCCGGAGAACCAGGGGGTAGCGGTGAAATTGGGAAAAGAGCAGCTGGCCAAGGCGGTGCCCGGGCAGCTGGACGCGCTGCTCATCGACAAATCCCAGCGCAGCCAGGTCACTACAGAAATCACCCTGGAGGAGTCGGTCACGGCTCCGGTGAGCCAGGGGCAGCGGCTGGGCACGCTGACGGTGAGAGCCGGTGAGCAGGTGATCGCCCAGATCCCTCTGGTGGCGGAGCAGGCCATTCCCCGCCTCACCTTCTGGGAATTGTGGGCGTTGGCGCTGCGGAAAATGGCCAGCAGCGCATAAACAGGGGAGCGGATTCCATCCGCTCCCCTGTTTCTATGCTTCATCGGGTGTGAAAGCGCTTCTGCATTTCCCGCAGGAAATCCCGCCGCAGCACCGCACCACAGGCGCACAGCAGCACAAACGCGCAGGCGCCTGTGGTGATGTCCGCCCAGTTGAGGGCGCGCAGCGCCACCTTCACCGCGAAATAGGTCAGGCAAAACGCCGCCAGCGTGAGCATGGGCATCATATTGTGCTTCTGCCGCTGGAAATCCGTGAAAAACAGGATTCCCGCCACCAATATGCCGGAAAAGCAGACGATGGGCGCCACCGTTACCGTCAAATGCAGCGCAAAGAGCAGATCCAGTACGAAAAACAAAATGCACGAGCGCATCACCATCCGGCACCATGCCCGCAGCCGGTTATACTCCACCAAATCCGGGGAGATGAAAAAAGACCAGATCACCCACAGCCCCCAGAAGCATACCAGCGCCCATCCCGGTCCTCCGGCGGCAATATTCACCACGCCGCACACAAAGGCCGCCAGCAGCAGGAAGCGCCTGCCCCAGCAGACGATGTCCCGCCGCAGCAGTCCGGCTTGCTTTCCCTCGGGGTATGTGATTTTAATGGGCATAGCGCACGCTCCCTTCTACCTCCGGCCGCAGGCCGTCCCGCTCCAGCAGCGCGTACAGCGCCTCCTCAAAAGAAGGGTCCGCCGTGGTCTTGGTGATGGACAGCACCGCCGTGTCCCCAAAGGTCACCAGGCCGCAGCTGGCGCGGTTGATGGCCGAGGGGCCAAGAATAAAGTCCATGGCGCGCACCTGCTCCGCCATTTCCGGAGGCAGCGACACCACGCCCAGATTGGACAGGGTATTGCTGAAAATGCCGTCCCCCAGGAACCCGTAAATTTTTTTCGCCACCGGCGCCTTCACCAGCAGGGGAATGTAGCGGATCATATCCGTGAGATGGGCGGTGGCGGCGATCATTTCCTCCATGCTCTCCCGGGACGCCTTCTGCTTTAGCTGCGCAATGATCTCCGGGATCAGGGCGTCCGCGTCCCGGATGGCAGAGATGGGGAAGCGCACGCTGCAAAAAAGGGAGAAATTCCGCAGCGTATCCGAGGGATAAAATTTCCGCAGATTCACCGGCACCCGGATGCTGATGTCTCCCCGCACCTCGTCCGTAGCGCTTTTGCAGGCCAGGAGCTGCCGGGAAAGCAGGTAGGCGGTGACGGTGGCGTTCTTTTCCCGCGCCACCTGTCCCAGCTTTTCCGCGTCCATGCGGAAATGCAGCACCCGGCAGGGGGATATTCGGGCGCGGCGGCCGCCCATCTGCACCGCCGGCTTGTCCACAAAGCCGGAAAGCACATCCCGCTTCTCCGCCCGGCGAAATTCGTTGGCCATCTCGCTCTCCCCGGGGATTTCCCAGGCTGCGGGTTCCCGGGGCTGCACCGCCCCCAGAAGCCGCAGATATTCCGCCGTCAGGGCTTTCAGGAACACCAGCCCTCCGGCGCCGTCGGTGAGGATATGGAAAAATTCCACGCTCATCCGATCCCCATAATATACCACCCGGAAGGTGGCCGCGCCGCTGCGCTCCACCGCCAGGGGGCGGCAGGGGATGCCTTCCTCCGCTTCCACCGGATAGCGGCGCTTGAACGTGTCCAGATAGTGCCAGAAGAAGCCGACCTTCAGCGTGGTGGCAAAGCCCGGAAAGCGCTTCATGGTGAAGTTCAGCGCCATTTGCAGCAATTCCGGCGCCACCGGCTCCCGGAAGTATACCGACAGGCGGAATACCGCCATCTGCCCGTGCTCCATGGCCATAGGATAGATCTTGGCGGAATCGTCCAGGGGATACCAGAGAACGGGCGGACGGGTATAGAAGCCCCCCAGATGCTCCGGGCGGAGCCGCTCCAACGCCTGGGACAGGGGAAGCCCCTGCCGGGCATAGTAGAGCAGCGCCTGCTCAAAATCCCCCCGCAGCCGCAGCCGATCCCCCTTGGGCAGAAGCAGGATATGCTCCTCCACCTCCTGGAAAAAGGCCGCAAGGCGCTGCCGCTCTGCCTCCGGCAGGGCGGCCAAATACGCTTTGAACCCGGATTCCGTGGTTTTTTTGTGTTTTCTTTTTTCTTTCATACGCGATCTCATCGTCTCAAGTCCCGGCGGAATTTGCCGTAAAAAGGGAATCCCCTGCGTGCGGCGCACGCGGGGGCGTCGCCGGCGGAGCGCCGCCGGCTATTTCTTTTCTTCCGGGGGGACAAAGTCCAGGGTAATGGAGGCCACAGAGGGCTTCAGCTGGGTATATTTCACGCCGGCGGAATCCATCATCCGCTTGGAGGCGATGGTGGCGGGGCTGTCCGCATACTTATCGGAGAGGTAAAAGACCTCCCTCACCCCGCATTGAATAATGGCCTTGGCGCACTCATTGCAGGGAAACAGCGCCACATACAGCTTGCTGCCCCGCAGATCCCGGCCATTGGCGTTGAGGATGGCGTTCAGCTCCGCGTGCACCACATAGGGATACTTGGTCTGCTCCCCCTCCCGCCCCCAGGGATACTCGTCGTCGGAGCAGCCCTTGGGCATACCGTTGTAGCCGGTGGAAATGATGATGTTGTCCTGGGAGACGATACACGCCCCCACCTGGGTGTTGGGATCTTTGCTCCGCCGTGCCGCCAGCATGGCGATGCCCATGAAGTATTCGTCCCAACTGATGTAGTCCGCTCGTTTCATATGCCGCCTCCTTTGTATTTGGGGTATTCCCGATAGACGCTGAGCCGGGGATGCGCCCCGGCCTGCGTTCCTTATTCAAAGAAATCCTTCAACGCGTCGCGGAATTTCTTCCGCTTGGGGGTGATGTCCTTCTCCAGCGTCTCATCCAGCTTCCGCAGCAGCTCCTTCTGCTCCTTGGAGAGCTTGGTGGGCGTCTCCACCACCACGGTGAAGCGGTGATTGCCCCGGCGGCGGGGATTGCCCACGTCGGGGATGCCCTTGCCGGGGAGCGTGAACTCCCGTCCGGTTTGGGTGCCCTCCGGCAGGTCATAAGCAACCTTGCCGTCCAGAGTGGGAACCTGGATCTGCGCGCCCAGCGCCGCCTGGGTAAAGGAAATCGGCACCTCGCACAGCACATCCATATCCTGGCGCTGGAAAATGGGGTGGCGCTTAATGCGGATCTGGGTCAGCAGGTCGCCGTTGGGGCCGCCGTTTTCTCCCACGCAGCCCTCGCCCCGAACCCGGACGCTCTGTCCGTCGTCCACGCCCGCAGGCACCTTCACCCTTATTTTCTGGGTGCGGCGCACCTTGCCTTTGCCCCGGCAGGTGGTGCAGGGGTTCTTGATGATCTTGCCCCGGCCGCCGCAGGCGGGGCAGGTGGCGGTGGACTGCATGGCCATGCCCATAAAGTTCTGGGTGGTGCGCACCTGACCGGTGCCATGGCACTGGGAGCAGGTTTCGATCACGCCGTCGGCAGAGCCGGTGCCGTTGCAGGCGGCGCAGTTCTCAATCCGCTGGGCGGAAACCTCTTTCTCGCAGCCGAAAGCCGCCTCCTCAAAGGTCAGTTCCAGCCGCGCGCCCACATTTTCCCCCCGCCGGGGGGCGTTGCGGGTGCTCCGGCTGCGGCCGCCCCCGAAAAACTCGCCGAAAATGTCTCCCAAGTCGCCGAAGTCCCCGAATCCGGAAAAGCCGCCGCCAAAGCCACCGCTGCCCGCGAAGTTGGGGTCTACGCCCTGGAAGCCGAACTGGTCGTAGCGAGCCCGCTTTTCGTTGTCGGAGAGGACTTCATAGGCCTCGCCGATCTCCTTAAACTTTTCCTCGGCATTTTTGTCGCCGGGGTTGCGGTCGGGATGGTATTGCATCGCCTTTTTCCGGTAGGCTCGTTTTATCTCATCGGTGCTGGCGCTTTTGTCCACGCCCAGCACCTCGTAATAATCGCGCTTATTTTCTGCCATATTGATTCACCTCGCAGCATACAAACTGCCCGCTCCCCCCGACGGTTACCGCCGGGGGGAGGTTTATCGGTTTAGTCTACCGTCTCGTAGTCGGCGTCCACCACGCCGTCGTCGCCGGGCTGCTGGCCGGGCTGGCCGCCCTGGGGATTGGCCTGCTGGTACATCTTCTCAGACACTGCGTAGAACGCCTTCTGCACTTCCTCGGTGGCCTGCTTGATGGCGGCCAGATCCGTGCCCTTGTTCACTTCCTTCAGGTGATCCACCGCAGACTGGATGCTGCTCTTCTCCTGGGCGGAAATCTTGTCGCCCAGATCGCCCAGCGCCTTCTCGGTCTGGTATACCACCTGGTCGGCGGTATTGTGGGTGTCCACTTCCTCCTTGCGCGCCTTATCCTCGGCGGCGTACTGCTCCGCTTCCCGCACAGCCTTGTCGATGTCCTCCTTGGACAGATTGGTAGAGGCGGTGATGGAGATCTGCTGCTCCTTGCCGGTGCCCAGATCCTTGGCGGAGACTTTCACGATGCCGTTGGCGTCGATGTCAAAGGTGACCTCGATCTGCGGCACGCCCCGGGGCGCGGGCGCAATGCCGGTGAGCTGGAAGCGGCCCAAGGTCTTGTTATAGGCGGCCATTTCCCGCTCGCCCTGGAGCACATGCACCTCCACGGAGGTCTGGCCGTCGGCGGCGGTGGAGAAGATCTGGCTCTTGCGGGTGGGGATGGTGGTGTTCCGGTCGATGAGACGGGTGAACACGCCGCCCATGGTCTCGATGCCCAGGCTCAGCGGGGTCACGTCCAGCAGCACCACGTCCTTCACGTCGCCGGTGAGCACGCCGCCCTGAATCGCGGCGCCCACGGCCACGCACTCGTCGGGGTTGATGCCCTTAAAGCCCTCTTTGCCGGTGATGCTCTTCACAGCCTCCTGCACGGCGGGGATCCGGGTGGAACCGCCTACCAGCAGCACCTTGTTCAGGTCGCTGGCGCTGAGACCCGCGTCGGACATGGCCTGCCGCACAGGCTTCATGGTGCGCTCCACCAGATCGGCGGTAAGCTCGTTGAACTTGGCGCGGCTCAGGGTCACGTCCAGGTGCTTCGGGCCGGTGGCGTCGGCGGTGATATAGGGCAGATTGATGGTGGTGGTGGTCATGCCGGAAAGCTCGATCTTGGCCTTTTCGGCGGCTTCCTTCAGCCGCTGCATGGCCACCTTATCGTTGCTCAGGTCGATGCCCTCGGTCTTCTTGAATTCGCTGACCAGGTAATTGATGATCCGCTGGTCGAAGTCGTCGCCGCCCAGGCGGGTATCGCCGGCGGTGGCCAGCACCTCGATGATGCCGTCGCCAATATCCAGGATGGACACGTCGAAGGTGCCGCCGCCCAGATCGTATACCATGATCTTCTGCTCCGTCTCCTTGTCCAGGCCATAGGCCAGCGCGGCGGCGGTGGGCTCGTTGATGATCCGCTTCACTTCCAGGCCGGCGATCTTACCGGCGTCCTTGGTGGCCTGGCGCTGGGCGTCGGAGAAGTAGGCGGGC
>DVKX01000073.1 GCA_018715805.1 Candidatus Faecousia intestinigallinarum
TTGCAGAGCAATTCTTTTTCCCTCGTAAGGCCATTACGTTGGCAGAGAATACCCTTGTATCTTGGCGCCGGTGTTTTAACCTGAGAATAGCACCAAGAATTGGTTTTATTCCCATTGGTGAAATATCACCCATTATTCTTTCGGATTTTATGCTCAACTGTCAAGCGGAGGGGCTGGCTACTTCGTCCGTAATGGTTTACTACACCATTTTGCGAAGCATCTTTCGTACTGCTACGAAATTTGACATCATTTCCACCAACCCAATGGATAAGGTAGACCGTCCAGCCAATAGAAAGAATGAGATGATTCCATCGAGCGTCCCTACTTTTAGTGCCGAGGAAATTGCCAATATTGAGTCTGTCCTTGCCAGAGAACCTACAAAATGGAAAGCGCTGACCAGTATTTTAATTGATACCGGCATCCGCGTTGGGGAATGCTGCGGCATAAAGTGGGAAGATATTGACTTCCGAAATCGTACCATAACGATCAGCAGAAGCGTTGGGTACACACCGGGAAAGGGTGTGTATGAAACCACTCCCAAAAACAGGCGCAGCCGAACGATCAGTATATCTTTAGATATTATCGATATGCTGTTTGTCCTCTACATAAGTAACCTCGCCACCTACAACAGCGAGTATGTCTTCTGCCAAAGGCGCTCTGCAAAGCCTATGTCACCGCAAACCCCAGGAGCATATTTGAGAAAGCTCGGAAGGAGAGCCGGAATTGATCACTTGCATCCGCACAAACTCCGTCACTCCTTTGCAAGCGTTGCCATTACCAACGGCGCAGATGTCGCCAGCGTATCCGAGATTCTTGGTCACCATGACAAGGCGTTCACATTGCAAACATATACCACATCTAATTCTGATGCCATGTTATGCGCCAGTGAGGTACGCAGAATTGCAGTAATGAACTACTACCACCCATAAAGCACACTAAATCGTCCCACTATTGTGGGACGATTTTTTGTTTATTAAACAGCGTTTAGAAGATTAGAAGAAAGGAAGAACATTATGTCAAAATACCCCTATTCACACAACTATTCATACAAACTAAATGATGGTCGAACTGTCCTATCTCCCAAACCCTTGGACTATGCCACCTACGTCAGCGCAGACGGAGAAGCGCTCAAAATGGATGCCATTCGGGCGGAAGATGCCCGACATATATCCGTCCTTTCCAGCGATACACTCGCATATCTGCTGCAAATAGCAACCGATGGAGGGGAATGGGAGAAAATAAAAGATATAACAAGTACCTCATTCTTAAAAAGCGGATCTATTGATCGCGCGCGCGTCGTGTTATCCGGCGATCAAGTTTATCTGTTAGATGGAACCTATATACCACTGGATGAGTTCATGATCCAGGCTTCAAAAGAAGAAATGGCGATGGCACTGTGGGATGTGGCCATGCAAGCAGCGCTTGCACAGATGGCGCTTGCACAAAGATAGATAAATGCAGGGAAAAACCCACCTGGCGGCTGGGCTTTTGATTGGCGCTACCATGGGAGGCAACTCACTTTCTATCATAAGCGCCTGTGTCCTTGGCAGCATATTGCCGGATATTGACATTAGCACATCCAAACTTGGACAGCGGGCGAAGCCTGTATCCTGGTGTTTCCAACATTTGTTGGGTCACCGACAAATGCTGCACAGTCCTCTCATTTATGCTGTCCTATTCAGCCTTGCCCGCCTGACCTCTCCCGCACTTCAACAGCTGCTCCAGCCTTTGTTCTTCGGCATCGCATCCCACCTGTTTTTGGATATGCTCAATCCGACAGGCATCCCGCTTCTTTGGCCTATTCCAAAAAGGTTTCATATTGCCTCCCTGCACTCTGGAGGATGGGCGGATCATATCCTCATGGTTCTATTAATAGCACTTCTCATATTTTTACGATAAGGAGGAAAGAAAACGACATGAAAAAGCTGTCAGTTATCTTGTTGGTGCTGGTGCTCATCATTGCCCTCGCAGTACTGATTACTTCCATAGTCTTTCGCCATAGTGCACCAAGCGTGCCAACGAAAATTTTTGAACATCCAACCACAGAAGCAACTGCAGTGCCGATGCCCGAACCATCGTTCGGAAACGACACCGCACCAGCTACTGATCCAAGCACAGAACCCATAATTGAAACTGTGGGGGAGTCCGTCACAGTGAATATTCTCGGCATACGGCCAGGTGCATTGATCGATCGCACCATGGGCGTTGCGCAGGAGAGTCCGGAATATATAGCCGATATGACCGCCTATGTGGGCAGTGAGGGGAAAGTATATAAGAATGACCGTACCATTTCCATAGAATATCTGGATGAGGTCTCTGGTAAGTACTTGACCTATAGCTTTGGCTATGCCACTGGAGAGTATAATCGCTTCCTTTATCTCAATCCCAAAATTGAGGATGCCAAGGACGGCTACAACTATTATTTTCACTTCTCTGCCCAACAGGGCAGCCTGGTGAACATTGCTTATGAAGATTACGAATTGTATGATTCCTTTTCCGTCCGAAGAGCATTGAACCAAGATGCCCCGGCAACGTATATAGATCCAACACACCCCGGTCTTGTCTGGTTCACCGCCGCCCCTATAGACGAGCCTGTATCCATCGATGTTATCGCTTGGGGGCAAGATAGCATTCGCGCCATCTTCCGACTCTGGATTGAAAAAGATGATGATGGATGCTATTACATATCGTCCATCGAGAATCGAAATCTGATTCAAGAGCCAAACAGTCAGTACGATATTGCCGAACTCTATTATATCTATGAAATGGCATCTGCGGACATACATGACGGCGAGAAACTGCGTATGACTGTCATAACTGATGGCTACCCGCCCATTGAAAACTATATTATTGATTACCGTTCCATAGATGAAGGCTGTTACTACCGTTATTTTGTCCCAGCGGAAGGTCGGTTCACAGCAGATACTCTGGAATATCGGTATAACCCCATGATAGCGGTGACGCTTCGAACTCTGGGGGGTGGTTTGTCTCTGACTTTATATTATCATATCATCCACCCGCCTAAAGACGGGGTACACGGAGTTTATCAATATATAGGCAGAGACTATCCTCTCAACGATACCATCGAGAACCTACAGATGCTGGGGTACCCCGGCATGGACTAAGTAAGCAAGGAGACTACCCCATGGCAGAACCCAATCAGGATCTACAGAAACTGGCCAGTGCGGCCAACTCTGCAAAAAACGCAGCAAAGGCCGTCGGAAAAGCAGCAGTCGGCAACGTGGTTGGTGCGGCAGTAGAAGTTCTTAAAGATGAAAACCTGCGCCGGATAATTATCGCGGTCGTTCTCCTGTTGGTCTTCGGTTTTCTCATAATCGGAATGATGGTAGGCGCAGCCATCGTCGGAACAATCGAAGCCCTTGTAGAGAGTTGGAATGAGAATTGGGATGAGAGCTATGAACAACAGGGTCTGGAGTCTAACGGATCCATATTGTATATGCATTCCACAGGTATTCTAAAAGCGGAGTATGCCACCGCTTGGAAAACCATAACCGGTTTTTTTAAGACGGATAGAGGCGATGAAAGGGACAATGCAGATCTAGGCGGAACCGGCGTTACCGAGGAAGATTACGATATTACAATTGACTCTGTTAAAGATCAGGAGGCATTAGTTGGTGCGGACGGAGCCCTCATGCGCCGCCTGGAAATGATCCAGCGACGAATTAAACAGCGAGGCGAGCAGCTGGAATCGGAGGCTTCGGCACAGTACAGTGTGGAAGCGCTCGGAATTGCCATTGCAGAAGTGCTGTCTACCGCGTTCACTGATCCAGTTCTATTTAATGGAATTGATTATGAAAATTCCTCCATAGATATAGACACCTCCGCATTTGACTTGACCGACATTCAGGCTCTGAAAGTCCTGGCAGCTTACACTGTTCAGCACGACTGTGACATATCCTCTGCGGATATGTGGGATCTCATGGACTACTGCGGTTGGTACGGTGAAGACACCAGCGAGCTGGAATCCGATGACAGTCTATACAATACGAAAGCCGCCACAACCATGCAGGAAGAGATCGGTGGTGTGGACAGTCTTGCCGAGGTTTTTACATTATCCGCCCCCAGTGTTCCAACATGGACAGGAACATGCGCTCCCCAATGGTATTACGAAGAAATCGCTCAGCTCGCCGACTATAGAGAAAAATACGAGCAGAGCGATGCTGAGACACAGGCAGCGATGACGGAAATTCCCATGAATAGCGATGGTGATATTGATGTCAGTAAATTTGCGAAGCTGAATAACTGCAACACCTTCGGTTTGGTGGACAAGATGTTTACCGCTACCACAGCGACCTTAACCGTCTCCCGCACAGAATATCATGGAGTTGGCGAAGGGTACGAAGAGTTTATCGCTAACTTCCCAGGAAAACTCCAGGACGCATTTAATAACCTCTATGCTGACGGAAGCGGCGAAGCCGCCAGCGTCACAGTCGGAAACACTACGGTTTACCGCTCCAAGCGCAACGCGCATTATGCGGAGTTCTCTGTACCCAAGAGTTACCAAAAGTATGTGCTCCGTAATTTGGATACCGGATGGACAAGTCCTGCTTATTTTCGTCCCCATGAGGGAGATGTCATTACCTTTTCAAATTTGAATCCGGAAACTACATATTCTATCTGCGAAGTTATTCAAGAATCAGATAATCCAATCTACGCAGAGGTAAACTCCTTTAACACCTTTCCAAATACCGTCCGGATTACCCATCGGGCATACCAGCTGCGCCTAAACCTAAAGATCACTTATGCGGCTAGAAGTATTGACAGCCTAATCCTTGATGTCCTTGGTCTGTGGCCGGACGATTTATCAGATACGGAAATAGGCGCAGACGGTTTTGTTTATGCCTATGGAAATACCGGGAATCCCAATCTGCTGTCCTCCTGGGAGGATACCTGTGGAGACGCCACTTTCCAGTTCAGTCGGCTTACCGGTTACCAGGACGCCGCTTATGAAGATGTGGTTTTAGGTCTGGCGACCTCCTTGGGATTTGACACCACCAGCCTTCAAAATCCAGATTATGGATTTGGCAGCACCATTGTCTCCATGGCGCTAATGGAGTACGAATACTATCAGGCCAATAATCTGCACGGAGGCGAACGATATTGGAATACTGCTAGTCCATCGGCCTATGACCCATCAGTGCCTTGGGACGCTGTTTTTGTCAACAGTATTGCCAGCCTATGCGGCTTCAACTGGTATACTACCAAAGACTGGCCGACCTGGCCTGGCGGCGTACTGCAGGCATTGACACAGTATGGAAAGGCCGCATCCTATGACTACCCAAGCGCTTATTATCCTGTCCCAGGCGACCTTCTCTTCCTAGGCGTGGAAATCGGCTGCGCTGAACCAACTCGCATCGGGATAGTAGAGTACGTGGATAACGATGGCCGCGTCCACACCATTGAGGGAGACACGGACAACGAAGTGCAACGTGTTACCTATCCTGGATACAAACTAGGTACAGAAGTTTCCAACGGTCAGGTCATATCTCACTATCTTCACCCGAACTACCCTTCGCCCTATCTGGCAGACCCCGATTATCTCTCTATCTCCGGCTTGACCGCCGCCATACCCAATGCTCATTTTGTAGACTCTTTGTTCTTGGTTGGGCTGCCCCGCTTTCGGGAAAGCCAGATGGCAGAGGTACTGGACGAACTAGCAGTGATGTATCCCGAGCTATACTCCGACGCATTGCGCCGCGCTTATCCTCATGCGCTGGGTGGTGTTCGCGTGGACGGCAAGACGTGGCTGATTCCCGTGGAATATACTGCCGTGACAAGTCCTTTCGGCATGCGGAATCATCCCATCTATGGCGAGCAGCGGCACCACAATGGCATTGACTTAGGAGCGAGCCAGGGTCTGCCCATTTATGCGCCCCGCAGCGGAAAGGTGATCGCAGCTGCTTATAACAACTCCGCAGGCAACTACGTGATGATTGATCACGGAGACGGATATGTGACTACCTATATGCACCAGACGGAGTATATCGTCTCCTACGGCGAAGAAGTATACGCAGGACAAGTAATTGGATATGTAGGTTCCACCGGCGATTCCACCGGCCCCCATCTGCATTATCAGATAACCCGGGACGGCACTTTGGTTGATCCCGCCCGCTATTTGGGAATTGACACTCCCGGCGCAACGCCGGATAGGATCGATGGCAATGTCGGTACAGAGGATCTGATGGACGCCTGGAATGAGGTACTGCTTTCCGGCAAGAAAGACAGCTTCTCCAGAGCCCAGATGGAAATCGCTGCCAAATTGTATGTTCAGCCAGTTTCCCAATCTATTACCGTCCGGACGCGGTTCAACTGGTCTTCTACGCCTGCCCGAGAGGAACTACTGTGGGGTATTGTCACTACTTCCGATCAGCAAGAGGCCCTCATTGCCACATTAACGGCGCTCTGTTCCGGGTTATCCACAACTGTATCTGATCAGGAACTGCTGGACACGCTCGCCACCACTCTTCGGCCATGTTTGGAAGAGAATGCGGAATCGCTCTGGCCAAAAGACAGCACTACGCTGCGTACCTCCTGGATAGACGGTATCCTGGAACTGCTGGATACGCTGCGGTCAGCTGCCGAAACACCGCCTCTACCAACTATACCTACAACTGTTCCCACCACTCCACCGCAATGACAGGAGGCATCTCATGAACGATCTAAAGAGTCTTTGTCGCCGCGCAACAGCACTTATCCAGCGGCTTCTACAGCAGATCGATCAAAAAGTAAGCGACTACCTTCCGGAGCGCACAGATCGAATCTATCTTTATGCCATTTACACTGCGCTGAGTATTCTGCTTGCTTATCTTGTAGCCCTAGTGCATATTGGCATTGGTTCCCATACTGCAAACATTTTTACAATGATTGCGATGTACGCCGCCACAGGTCAATCGTACCCTTTTCTGACATTCCTTTTGCTAGATCTCATTTTAGGCGCTGCCATATGGTTTCTCGCCATCCGTACGCAAGACGAAGAAGGCCGCGGATTTTTGTTTTCAGATTCTAATGTCTATGGGTCGGCAAGAGAACTCAGCATGGAAGATCTCCAGCAGGTGGCGGATGTGCTGCCCATCGAGTCTTTGTCAGGAACTATTTTAGGTCAGTTAGACAAAACGGGGAAGCAGGTAATCGGTATCCCCCCAAACCCGATTGCAAACAAAAATTTGCTGGCCTTCGGCCCTCCAGGTGCCGGCAAAACCTTTTCCATAGTCAATCCGCTGGTTGTTCAGGCAGTCCGGCGAAGGGAGTCCGTGGTGTTGACAGAGAGCAAAGGCGATGGATGGGCAGAGACTTGTGAATATGCCCGCCTCCATGGCTACATCGTAAAACGCTACAATCTAAAAGATATCGAACATACCGACGGTATGGATATTCTTGGAGAACTTCGCCATGACGATCTGCGAAGCATAACTTTTGCAAATATCGTCATGAACAATACAGGTAATTCCAAAGATCCTCATCTGTCTACGGAGCAATCCCTTCTCCGCGCCTGCAGTCTTTATATTGAGCGGAATCCCAATATTCCACCCCAAGAAAAGACCTTTGCATCCGTCTATAATCTTATTTTGCAAGGTGCCGAATCACTGGATAAAATTTTCCAATCCACACAATATGACCCGAACCTGCGAATCGCTTATGACTCTTACGCACCATTTAAGGGATCCGAAAATCTCCGTGCTAACGTCCTGGGGAATCTGGCATCCCGCCTGCAAGTACTATCCTCACCAGCAGTACGCCGAATGACTGCCGCAAAGGATATCGATTTGACGCTCCCAGGGAAAAAGCCGTGCATCTACTATGTTGGTATGTCGGATAATCATGAATCCATGAAGTTTCTGGGCACCTTGTTTTTCTCGTTTTTATTTCTGGATCTATATGAATATGCCGATTCCAGGATGAACCGTCAATGTGAAGTCCCAGTCAATATCGTACTGGAAGAAGCCGCGAATATCGGTGAAATTGTCGGATTAACCAAGTTCCTCAGCGCCGCACGTTCCAGAGGGATCAGTATTTCCCTTATCTTCCAGGACTATGGACAGCTGCTCAGCACTTACGGAGAAGAAGCAGCTTCTACCATTCTTACAGACTGTTCTATCCATGCCTGCTTTGGAACAAATTCACAGGGAACCGCCAACATCTTCGAGTGGGAGACTGGAGAATCCACGGTAAAAGTAAAAACAGAGCAGCATGATGCCATGGAATCTCCTTTTCGCTTTCTGTTTCGCAACTCTACTGGAGATGGCCGGCGTCACGTTTACACTTCTAACGAAATCCGCAGAATCAAGCGAGGGCATATCCTATTGGGCTGGCAGGGATATGACACTTTGATGTGTCATACTTTCGGCATCAATCAACACCCGGAATACAAAAACGGGCATATGCCCGTAATATCTCCAGACACTCGCATTCCTCTATCCAATACGGAAGCCCGCGATTTCCTCAAAGCAATGGAAGAACAGCGCGTAGAAGACTATAATCACTGGCTGCAAAACGGCGGCAACCCCTGGGAGGGATATGAGTGGCCGAAACCTCAGTATGATGGCCCCTCCCGTCATATGCCGCCGCCACAGGTAATCCCGTACCCGGAGCTGGAACGTATGGCGCTGGAATACGCCGAGCAGGCACATCCAACTTCTGTCACACAGGCTGTTCGAGGAGCGCCGTCAAACAACGGTATGGAGCAAGACGCATTCCAGTGGGAGGACGATCCGGATTGGCAGGAGGCGGAACAAACCGCAGTGGAGTCAACTCTTCCTGGATCTACATGGGACTCCATTCCCCCAGGGGATCCGTTAATTTCCGCCGATGACTCCGCGCCAGTCCAGGCATTTCCACAAGATACCTCCGATGAGGATAGCTCTGAGCAACAGGGACATCAGCCGCCCGCCATCACTCTAGATAGGCCAAAAAGGGGCGCAATTCTGGATGCGCCCGGATCGACTAAAAATCAAAAAAAATCCGGCGGGGCGCATCTCGTAGGGATGCAGCGCCATAAGCCGAAACCGTAAGAGGTTAATTTATGGAAAAAGAGTATTGGGATTTATTTGATGCCAACGGGAACTTTGTCCGAACAATGCAGCGTGGCCAGGGGTATGTCCCACACCACTTGTACCATCATACAGTGGAAGTTATTCCCTCCGACTGTGCAGGGCACGTATTGGTCACGCAACGTGCCCCTGAGAAACTTCGCGGCGCTGGCTTATGGGAATTTCCCGCCGGTTCTGTCCTATCAGGAGAGACAATTCCCCATGCGGCGATCCGGGAGTTGAGGGAAGAGACCGGACTCAAACCTGCAAAGATGTGGCGGATACAGACATGCCGGATTCCTGGCATGATTCGGACAATCTTTCTTGCCTACATTCCCGCCCCTTTCATCAGCAATGTTACTCTGCAGCCCGGCGAGACATCCGATTATCGATTGATTCCCGTAGACGAATGGCTGCGAATGATTTCGGAGGGAACCTTTGACGCGTCCCGCTCCAATCTCTACCGTAAAGAAGTGTACATGACGATAGAAGCATATGTGGGAAAGGCGTTGGAGTCTCCACCGGAAGTGCCTATCCCTCAAAAGCGCCCTATTCAAACCCTCTAAGGAAAATAGCACTATGGAATACGGATTTAGTATCGCGCCAAACGCGCCAGCCATCTGTGGTTTCTGCGAACCCTCTGCCGGGTTCCTGTTATGCGGCCTCTCCGCCGCGCCGCTACAGGGTCGGACGCTGCACTATCTCTCAGAAAGCGTCATGTATCATTTAGACCGGCTTACGGGTACAGATATTCACTATGCCGCCATTATCATGCCAGATATTCTGCAATCCCTAGCAAGTTGGCTGGATGAACTCCGCCAAATATCCCAGCAGCCACTCTTCTTCTCTGGCGTTCTCTGCTATATCGCAGGGAACCAGTTCCTGACGCTGCCTTTTGGCGGCGCAGAGGTATACCACCGCATAACAGATGAATTGCACCACTTGGGCAATCCTCGTCCGAAATACATCCGAGATGCCCTTGGTTGTCACGGCGCCTGCTGGGCATCTACAGAGCCCGCCATATGCAGTGGTTCTCTCTATTTCCTTTCCAGATCAATGGCAGATGTTACCCTGCCTGTAGATCTATCTCCCAACGCGGCCAGCGCTATACTTCGTAAGAAATCGGCTGCCGCAGCTGCTATGGAAATTCGCTTCTGAGGGAGACGGAGATATGAAGATCGTCCATCGCATCTACGCCTTTGCTGCGGCGGCTGCAATCGTTGTAATCTTGGGTTCTGGCTTCCTGATTGCCAGTTTTCTGGTACAAGAAAAGGCTTATCGCGCCTGCACTGATATATCTGAAGCTACCGACCTGAACCGCCGCATCGAATCCTATAAGTCTGCTATTCGAATCGCACCCCACAAACCGCTTGCATACTGCCTTATACTGGACGCTTACGGCCAGGACAGTATATTCTCGAAAGAAGAAAGCGAGGATTTTCTTTCCCTCTACAACGCTCAGAGCGCATCCCTAAGCCGAAGCCGTGATTGCGCTATGCTCCACTATCAGGCAGGAATGCTGTACATCAACGGTTATGACGAAACCCCTACCATTCGACTTCGTATGGCAGTCCCTTTTTTCACAACCGCCCAAAATTTATTACCGGAGGATAGTGTAGAATACATGATTTCTGCGTGCTACGCTTTCATTGGTAACTATTACCGAGAATATGTATGGACCGCATCAATCCAAGAAGTTCCTCCAGATAGAATGGCGGAACTCTTGGAGCAGATTCAAATCACCCACACACTGTTCCAAGCCGACCAAAGCAGCGCGGGACTATACAACACGCTTGGTTTTTACACGGCCATTTGCAATCTTCTCTACGAACAGAGAAATGTCCTTGCCGCTACTGTGGATTACCAACAAGTATTCGATCTGCTGAATAGCATTTATGCAAATCTTCCCGAGCAACTCCAAACCGAAACCATGCAGTCTATGGTTGCCGCGCTACTGGAGCAGAAAGATCTCTATTATGATATGTTGGAACGTGCTTATTCCCGGGAAGGAGGTACAGCGAATGACACTTGAAGTCTGGATTCTCCCCCTCAGAATAGTAGGAGGCTGCTTGCTCGCACTGGGCGGGATTTTTGCCGGAGCAGCTTTGGGACTGCTCATAAAGAATTATGACGCTTTCCGGCGACGGAAAGAACCCCCAAAACGGCGTACTGTAATGGTCATTACACCGCAGACGGAGCGGATCGAATCCATGTTTTCTGAACCCCCGAAGCGGAGTAAACACTGGATAATAAAGGAGTGCGACATATGAAAAAAATATTATTTCTCACTTTATTCCTCTTACTGCTGTGCGGATGCACCCGCTATGAACCCGTTTCCACCTCTATTCCCGCCATTCCTCCAACCAGCATACCCAGCAATAACGTTACCGTCCCTCAGTTTATCGCCGAAGAGAGTAGTCTCACCGCCCCTGCGTCTCAACCCAGCAGCTCAGAAACACGGACTTACGCAAGCGGGAAGCCTTATCAGGAATGGGGTACCCCCACCGTTCTTTCTTTTTCTCTGGAAAGTGGTACGGACTATACCATTACTGTCAATCTTCCCGTAATTGATCAGGAGCATATGCCAACAAGCCGCGTATGGCGCGGGAATTACGACAACGGCAGTCAGATCATCATTGCTGTGATGGAGCATCCGAAAGTAACGGAACTAAAGCAATTCTTCGATGATCATTCCGAAGCAATTTGTTCCGATTTCCAAGATGCCACTCTAATCCATAAGGATGCCGCCTTAAAGGTTTCCAGGCGGGAGATCCTGACCTTAGAGGACAAGGATGCAGCCATGGTTCAGGGCACCCTTACTTACCAAAACGGAGAAACCATCTTCCTGGGAATTGCGATCCCGCTCTCCGATGGAAATTATATCTACATCCTTGCCCCTGGCGGCACGAACTGGGCAACCGTAAAGGAGGTGGCGGAAAATGCAGCCAGAACCCTGCGGGAATGAGCGACTGGACATTTATCAGGGATACTGCACCATCTGCTCCGTTCTACTGCTGCTTATATTTCTCAGCTGGTACCTCTTATTCTCTCTAGCCATAATCTGCTCTCTGTTCTGCTTTATTGCATTTCTGGCGTTCTCCATTGGGGCACAGCGCTGCTTCCGCACACTCCATATTCCAGCACTGCCGCTTTCAAAAAGGATTCTGCACGGCGCTCTGTACGTGCTGTGCCTCCTGATCCCGCTGCACACACTTCTTGCTCCGCCCGTACCCCTCTATCTCAAGGCCGTTATATCGGCAAGTTCCTACGCTTTTGCCATGAGACTTCGCATTCTACCTCTCAAAAGTGCCATCTGGAACTAAATGTTGCAGATGAGCCGGAATCCCCGGAACTAAATGTTGCAGATAGCCAGAATACCCCCCGGAACTAAATGTTGCAGATAAGCCGGAATCCCCTGGAACTAAATGTTGCAGGTAAGCCTGAATCCCCGGAACTAAATGTTGCAGATAAGCCGGAATCCCTGGAACTAAATGTTGCAGATAGGCCGGAACCCCTGGAACTAAAGGTTGCAGATAGCCAGAATACCCCCCGGAACTAAATGTTGCAG
>DVKX01000074.1 GCA_018715805.1 Candidatus Faecousia intestinigallinarum
GCTTGCTTGCTTGCTTGCTTGCTTGCTTACAAATATTTTGCCCTGTGCGATCATCTTTGTCAAGCCCCTTTTCAAAATAATCCGCTATACCTTATCAATTATAAATTGTACCATGAAGCCATTTGGTTTGCAAGCCTTTTTCTGCGCAAGTCCTATGATAAATGGCCGTCCTCCATTATCGTGCAGACCGTGATGCAATCAGCAGCATTACAGCGCGAGGGGCGGCTTGAAAAGCCGCCCCCCGTTCCTGTTGCTTCGCTATATTCCTATCCCGTCTCAATTGCACCCGCAATATTTTTGCAGCAGCCGTAAAAGCTCCGGTATATTCAGCGGCTTGGCCACATGACCATTCATACCGCAGTCCAGGCAGGCTTTTACATCATCGGAAAAAGCGTCCGCAGTCATGGCAATAATGGGGATCTGCCCGGCGTCCTCTCGTTCCATAGCCCGGATGCTCCGGGTCGCTTCGAAGCCGTTCATTTCCGGCATCCGCAGATCCATCAGGATCGCATGGTAGTATCCCGGCTGCGCGGCGGAGAATTTTTCCACACAGATTGCTCCATTTTCCGCCCAATCAAGAACAAAGCCTACGCTGGAGAGAATCTCATTGGCGATTTCCCAATTCAGCTCATTGTCCTCCGCCACCAGCAGCCGCTTGCCGCTGAAATCAATCTGTGGTTCGGCAGGCAAATCTACATTTTGAATTTCCTGCTCTGCAAATAGTTTCAAAGAATGGTAAAGCGTAGATTTGAACAGCGGCTTGGAAATGAAACCGGTTATGCCTGCTGCCCGCGCTTCTTCCTCGACATCCTCCCACTCATAGGCAGACATCAGCAAAATCGGCACGTCTTCACCGATACGCCGGCGCATTTCGCGGGCAGTTTCAATACCGTCCATTCCCGGCATTTTGCAGTCCAGAAGAACCACATAGTAATCTTTGTGCTGCTTATGCCGCTTTTCCGTCATCTCAATGGCGGTCATGCCATCCAGCGCCCATTCCGCATGAACGCCAATCTCATTCAGGGAATCGGTGGCGCTACGGCACAAGTCTTCATCATCGTCTACCACAAGGACTTCCCATTGCGGCAAAATCATTTCTTCCACGTTGGACTCGCCGCGTTCAAAATCAAACGTGACATGGAACTCCGTGCCTTTATCCAGCTCGCTTTTCAGCTCAATGCTGCCCTCGGCTTTATCTACGATGTACTTAGTGATGGCCATGCCCAGCCCGGTTCCTTCCGTCTTGCGCACACGGGCATTGTCCTCGCGCACAAAGCTCTCAAAAATATTCTGCTGGAACTCCTTTGTCATTCCAATCCCCGTATCCTTCACCCAGAAATGGGTGCGGACATAAGTTTCCCCTTTGGGCGAATCTTCCTGTGCCACCGTTACCGTGATGTTCCCGCCTTCCGGCGTAAATTTCATGGCGTTGGAGAGCAGATTCAGCAGCACCTGATTCAGGCGCACACTGTCGGCATAGATATTCTCCGTCTGTATCTTTTGGATAAAGACATTAAAAGACTGCTTTTTCGCCTTGACCTGCGGCTGGATGATCCCCACGATCCCCTCCATCATTTCCCGCAGGGAGAGCAGGTCAACATTAAAGGTCAGTTTTCCGCTTTCAATCTTCGACATATCCAGCACATCGTTAATCAGTCCCAACAGATGCTTACTGGATAAGTTGATCTTTCGCAAGCACTCCAAAACCTTATCCCGGTTATCCACATTTGCACCTGCAATCGCCACCATGCCGATAATGGCGTTCATGGGGGTTCGGATGTCGTGGCTCATATTGGAAAGAAATTCGCTCTTTGCCTTATTGGCAGCCAGCGCCTCCTCTTTTGCTTCGGCCAGTTCCTTCATTTGGCGAACGGAATACCGCCAATAAATGAGGTAAATGATCAGCATAATACACACAATAATGCCGCAGCTTACCAGCGAGGAAACCACCCTTTGCTCCCCAAGCGAGGTGAGCGCTTCGTCCAGAACGCCGTGCGGCATCACGGAGATCATCATCCATTCCGTATGATCCATGGGGGTACAGCGGAAACGGCGCGCTTCCCCGGCAATGAAAACGACCCCGCTGTATGGTTTTCTCTCGGATATGGCCTCCCGCAGCCCTTCTACAATTTCTTCGATATTGTCCATGTTGGCTTCCCGCCCGTTTTTCAGGAGCCAATCATAACAGGTTTCCTCTGTAATATCGTAGCCAGAGTTGTTGATAATAAAGCTGCCGTCAGCGTCAACAATATTGGTGAAAATCAGCGTCTCATCCGCCCCTAGAGAAAGCGCGGCAGACAGATTCTCAATGGGAACGCCAACTAATAGAGCGGTACACTGCTTCCCATTGGACAGCGGATACCCCACGCTCTCAGGATAACCCACCGAGAGTCCGTAAATAAGAACCGCCCCTCCGTCCGCCTCTATACCGATGGACACCATGGTATCCCCCCGATTCATCGCAGCAAGGAAATTACCGGCGTTCTCCATTTCAATGGGGTCTCCAAAAATAGACTCCATATCGCCGTCCATATCCATCAAATATGTATGGGTGAAGCCTCTTGACTGTGCGATAGCGGACAGTCGCTCCCGCACATCGTCATTCATGACCTCCACATCCTCCGGCGGAAGCGCCAGAAGCACATTTTGCACCTGAATCAGACGCATATTCAGCAAAGTATCAAAATGACTTTGAATCTGCACGCTCATTCCCTGCATATATGTGTCAGCGACTTGATTCAGCGTGCTGGTATTCTGTTTTGTCATGTATGTTGTAATAAAATAGAACACCAGCGCACAAACCACAATCATGCCGACTATCGTGGCACGAAAAACTTTCAGGACTTTTTTATCCATGCCTGTGTCTCTCCTTTCAACCTTTTCAAGATTCCGAACCCTTGGCGTTTTTTAATACCCCTAAAAATTGTAACGCAAACCGCCCTTTCTTTCAACACTTTCCTTAAAAGCTGATTCTGTATCATATCCTATCTATTTTTATTATATCTGGTTTTGAAAGAAACTCAATAAAGAAGAGGAAAAATATCGAAAGCGGCATATACATGATGCAGCGCTGCGGATTCCGGCCACTGAATTTTCCATGGCGCGGTTGGTTGGGATGCGGATAAGATGGATACCAAAGCAAAATAAAAACGGGGCTGCATCCAATGAACGGGTGCAGTCCCGTTCTCCTTTTGATTATTGAGAATCCCCTTCTACAACATCCTTTTGTATCTCATTTTGCGTTCGGGAAACTTCTTTTTAAGCAAAAGACCGTTAGGGCGCCGAAAGCGTAAGCGGACTGTTGTCTGCGCGGGTCGGCTTAAACTGCTGTAGAATTTTCTTTTTGGCCTCCCAATGGGGCATTGGATAAAAGAAGCGAAATCCCTGCAAAACATCGCAGTGCAGCCGGCTGATCACCTCTACCTGAGCATCGGTTTCGACTCCCTCCGCCAGGATGGTTATTCCCAACTCATGACCCACATGCACCATCGCCTTGAGGATAGCATTCCCCCGCTCGGTTCCCAGGTTATCGATCAGGCTTTTGTCTAACTTGATGCCGTCAATGGGATACAGCTGCAGATCATAAAATGAGGTAAAGCCCTTGCCAAAATCATCCAGCGCAATCTTCACCCCATACTCCTTGAGGGCAATGGCGTTTTGCTGCAGCTGCGAGGTGTTTTTGGAGGAGGTGCTCTCGGTAATCTCAAAGATCAGCAGCTCTCGGGGAAATGAATACTGTCCCATGATTCTTTTGCAGTTGTCCACAAAGTCCGCCGCCGCAAAGGTATCCCGCGAAAAATTGCAGGAGATAAAGAACGTATCGATCCCCAGCCTCACAAGCTCCTCCATAAAGGCGCAGACCTTCTCTAAGGAATAGTAATCCAGCTTACTGATCTTGCCTTCCCGCTCCATCATGGGAACAAAGCGGTCGGGCGCCAAAAGCCCCTTCTCCGGGTGCTGCCAGCGGGAAAGCGCCTCACCGCCCACAATACGGTGGGCATCACAATCCACATAAAACTGCAGGTACAGTTCAAACTCCTGATGGGAAAGGGCGCGTTCGATGCTGGCCTGTAGCCGCCGCTCTTCCACAAACTGTTGCAGCATCTGGTCAGAGCACACCATATAGCCCATGCCATTCTGCGCCGCCGCGCGGGCACTTTGACCAGCGTTGAAAACCATTTCATTTAAGTCCCGGTCAGAGGCCTTTATGGGATAGATGCCCGCCGACAGATTGACATCAAAGGGCTTTTGATATTTCTCAGAATATGCACGGGCGCGGGCGATCAGCGACGTCAGCCACTCCTCGTCCGCCTGTGCAGAGCCGGACAGCTTTACCAGCACAAAGCCCTGGTCAGACACCCGCGCCAGAATATCGCTGTCGCCGGTGTACTCCTGCAGCAGTGTCGCAACATAACGCAGAAATTCATTGGTCTCCTCGCTGCTGCTCAGCCGCCGCAGCTGGTCGGTATCCACATAGAAATAGCAGAGCTTATAGAGGATACGGTTTTTATCGAGGACAAACTGCATGTAATACCGCGTCAAATATTCCGCGTTGCCGATTCCGGTCACCTCGTCAGTCTCGATGCTCTGCTCGGCTTTTCGCAGCATCTTTCGATAGCGGCGCACCAGCAGAATCACCGCCGCAGCCAGCGCCGCGGCTGCCAGCCCCAAACCGGCCAGCGACCAGTAAAGGGCGTGAGGGGTAGGGTACTGTACGGCAGCGTGCACAGCGACACCGCTGAGCGTCTCCTCGCCCACGCTGGCAAAGTAGCTCTCAAGCTGGCTCTTGAGCGCCTCGGGCGCCACGTCGCTGACATATATCTGATAGGTGATCTGCTCTCCCTCCCAGACGGAATTGAACACTGTCACCGGCTGGCTGTAGGACGGCGCTTCGTCGGTCTGGGTATAACCGGACAGGATATCCACCTGTCTGTTTTTTGCAAGTTGTGCCCGTTGATCCTGGGTTCCCCCCTGGTAATAGATCATCTGATAGGAGCTTTGTTGGGAAAACTGGCGCAGCAGCTCGGGGATCACCCCCTGATAGACTCCGGCGTCCTCATCATAGTACTCCAGTGGATAGGCATTGGGGTTCCCGGCCACATAGATGATCTCTTTTTCTTCCATTTTGCTCTCCCCCACAAGCCTATTCCTGCACAGGCTGCGTCTTGCGCTGGAACAGCAGCCCATGTCTCTCCGGCGCTCCTTCTGCGGCTTTAACGATCTCGTCTTTCATAGTCTCCGCCTTTTGATCCATCACGCGCAGCAGCGTGTGAAAACGCTCCCGAAGCTCCCGTACCTGGGCGCCATACCGGTCCAGCTCCGCATGGTACCTAGCCGCTTCCTTCTCCAGCTGCTGGCGCAGCTCAAGCTCCCGCTGTTCCGTCTCCGCTTTCATCTGGGCGGCATAGCGCTGCGCTTCCAGCAGCGTGTCGGCAATCATCAGCTGCCTGCCCTGTTGCGCCTCATATTCCTTTTTAAGCCCATCCAGCGCCGCCTCAAGCTCCTGGATCCTCCGGGTATAGGTCTCGGCGGCCTTTTTAGACTGGACGTCCCGCTCCACCAGCTTGGCGGAAAAATCCTCCTCCATGGTAGATATGTACCGCAGAACGCTTTCCTTTGTGTAGCCAAACATTCCCTTTTTCAGGTTCTCCAGCTGCATAAAAAACCTCCAATTCTCAGTTAAAGTAGATTTTCTTTCGCTCAATTTTGCCCCAGTCGTTCTTCTTTTTCTTGTAGCCGATCAGTGCGGTGGCTCGCACCCAAGCCATGACCAGCCGCAGCCCCGAAACCTCCAGCACACACAGCCCGATGGCCTTGAGCGCGTCCAAAAGGGTCAGCCTCAGATCCACCGTGTGAATACGGGCAAAGAAGGCGGTCAGCGAGAGGATCGCGGAGTAGACCACATAGATCAGGAAAAAGAGGATCATAAAGGGTACGTTTATCAAATCCAAAAAGAACGCCAGCGCAATGGTAACAAGGCCAAAAATCTCGATATAGGGCGAGAGCAGCTCGTAAATCAAAAAGTAAACGTAGGAAATGAAACCCGTGAGTCCGTACTTGGGATTTGCCAGCATCACGCGGTGGCGGGTCATGCTTTGAAACAGCCCGATATGCCAGCGCCGCCGCTGCTTGCACAGATCCTTTAAGCGCTCGGGCACCTGGGTCCAGCAGATGGCATCGGTGGCGTAGCGGATCCGGTAGGGGATGCCGTGCTCCCGGCAGAAGACGTGAAGCTTTACTACCAGTTCCATGTCCTCGCCCATAGTGGTGGGGTCATAGCCGCCGGCATCGATGACCACGCTTTTTTGAAAGAGGCCAAAGGCGCCGGAGATGATGATGCTGCCGTTAAACTTGTCAAACAGGATTCTGGCCGCCAAAAAGGAACGGTCGTACTCCAGCACCTGCATACAGGGAAGCACCTTGCTGGGCATATGGTAGGAGATGACCCGCCCATTTTTGATTTCAGCGCCGTTGCAGGGGCGGACAGCACCGCCCACCGCCACCACGTTGCCTTCCTCGATAACCGGGCGGACGATCTTCTCCAGTGAATCATGCTGCAGCACCGAATCTGCGTCCATACAGATAAAATAGGGGTACCTGGCGGCGTTGATGCCCATGTTCAGCGCGTCGGCTTTGCCCCCGTTCTTTTTGCTGATCAGGGTGATGGGCACCTTATAGCTGTGGGATTCAAACACAACGGTTTCCGGCTGACAGGGGATCTTGCGCTGGATAGGGCGGGTCACCTGCCGCATCTGGAACTGCTCCCGCACCACCTGTGCCGTATCATCGGTGGAGCCGTCATCCACCACGATGATCTCGTACAGCTTATAGTCCAGCGCCAGCAGGGAGCGGATGGTGGCGCCGACGGTGATGCCCTCGTTGTGAGCGGGCACCACGATGGTCACCGGCACATAGTAATCCCGCAGCAGCTCGTTCTTTAAGAGGTTGCGCCGCTTGCTATGATAGAGTTCGGAGCTTCCTACGGCCACCGACAAAAACAAAAAGCTGGCATAACCGATCATATACAGGACAAAAAAGATGCCCACACATTCATAAAAAAACTTGAATGCATCCATCATGGCGATACCTTTTCTCCTTTCTGAACAGCCCGGTTCTCCAGGCGGTACATCATCATCTCCCTGGCATAACGGTCGTTGCCGGCGACCACGTCGATGAGTTCACTGTAGTCGATATGCAGCGCCTCCAAACTCAGCGAGGCATTGTAGCGCACATACCAATTGGAGCTGTGCAGCGCCTCCTTGAGCTGCTGAACCACTTCCGGCCCGGGGTAGCGGGCAAGGGAAGAGACGCTGATGGCCGCGTATTCCCACTGTGCGGGGTCTTTCTCCGCCGCAAAGGCAAGCAGCGGCGGCAGCGCCGGCTGATAGGCGTACTTTCCAAAGTAGCGGATAGCCGAGAGACGCAGCTCCTTGTCCCGGCTCTGATCCATCATAATGGAGAACATCTCTTGCGCGTAGTTTCCTGTTTCAAAGCGGATATAGTTAAGGATCGCCAGTTGGGTTCTCACCGAAAAGCTGTCCAGCCGCGCCCACAATAACTCGATCAGCTCATCGTGGTTGCCGGTATAGGTCAAAAGCCCTTCTGTCAGAATCTTTTCGTGTATAAACACGCTGTCTGAATCCTGAATCTCCAGTGCCCGCAGAATACTCCTGGGGGTGCCGATGGTGTAAAGCGCCTCCAGCGCATTGACCCGGCAGTAGAGGTTATCCTTGCGCACATAGTCCAGCAGAATTTCCTGAAGGGAGTCCACCGGCATCTGCCTGGTAGTCATATACTGGGAGAGCAGATAGGAAAAATACGCTGCCTGCATGACCTCCCGCCTGCGGTAGATGACGGCTAGATGCAAAATAATGGGCTGAATCTGTTGAAAGTACGCTTCGGCGGTCTTGTCGCCGCGGGGAAAGGACTGCAGCACCCGGTCAAAGGCGATGAGATTTTTCACCCGCTTCAGCTTGCTTGACAGATAATCCAAGTGTTTTTCGTCCACTTTCTGCCCCTGAGAAAGCCGCCCCAGCTGTTCGTCCATTTTGGCTCGGATTCTGTGGCAGCGGCGCTCCAGACGCGGTTCGCTGCGGCGCAGCGATACATTGTAGATGATATTAAAGACGATGAGGCTTATGCAGACCGTCCCATAGGCATAGATCATCCATTCAACCCGCATCTTTATCCCCTCCTCTATACTGGCCGCTTAGTGGGCGGCCCAGTAGTTCTGCAGGATGTAATAGGACTCCTTGAGCCGCTCGTGATAGGTCACCGTCTTGCCCCAGCCCTTTAGCGGGAAGGCGTCCATGGGGATGCGGCGTTCCGTCTCGCTGCTGGCGATGCCCACATACATCTCGTCGATCTGGATGTACTCCACCCCGTAGTGCTCATAGTAATCGTCGTGGATCATCATCTCGGATGGATTAGCGAAATTGAGAAGCTGCCAGGGAAGCCGGATCTCCACGCCGCCGTCAGTAAAGATAAAGTCCGCCAGGGAGTTAAAATCCTCCGACGCCGGATTGGCGTTGCCATAGGTGAGGCTTCCAGTCTCATATACTTCAGAACTGGCTTCCCAGTTTCCCGTAAGCAAAGGCGTCGCGGTCTGCAGCATCAAATTGATGGGCTTAAACACCGGCGTATCCGCATCCGGCACATCCAAAAAGGCATCCTCGTCCTCTGTCTCGTGAAGGAACATGGCCCGCAGAACCTCATAACGCTCCTGTACCACTATCCGGCTGTTGTCCTCACCGTCGATGCGCAGCACAAAGTCACAGGCTCTGGTGAAGGTAAGATCGTAGTTCTCACAGTAGGTGCTGCCGGTTTTCGGCGTGGTATCAATGGGAATGTAGAGGATATCGGCCTGGGGATCAAAGTCCTCCTTCTCAATCAAAAAGTACAAGAACTTCTCATCGTACTTCATCGACAGGCGCATACCCTCGTTTTCGGTCACCAGATCCTCCGGCCCCCACTCCGAGGTGTCGCCGTCCACGTAACAGACGCTTGCCCCCTCCCCGGGGTCAAAGGTGAGCAGTCCAAAATACTGCTCGTTGGTCTGATAGTCGCTCCAATAGGGGGTGTTGAGGAGATCCACCGCGTGCATGGTATTCCAGGTACGCTTAAACCATTCATCCTGCCAGGTGAAGACACAGCTTCCCGCACAGCCCGCAGCCATGATGTCCTCGTAGCAGTCGATGATGGCCTGACCCTGTTCCTGCTCGGTCATGCGGCCCTGATTTCGCCCGGTGTTGTAGTCCCGCTGTGCCATGCCCCGTCCAGTGGAGACGCCGTATTCCGAGATGACCACGGGAATGGTGTGATAGTTGGTAAGCATCTTCAGATAAGCGTAGTAGGTATTCACCAGTCCCCGACTGTCTATGTAATCTGTCTGCAGGTTACCCGTCATAACCTTTTCAATCGGTACCCCTTGCTCTTTTCCGCCCTCAGTTGTATCCAAATTTTCCCAAAACATTTCAGATTCCGTAAAAACCGGTGGATTATACACGTAATTTAGATAATCCGGATAATAGGGGTATACATGGTAGGAAGCAAAATGTCCCGAAATGAAATCGTCAGTGGTTTTAATATGCTCCACATCCACATAGCCGCATTTCATAAAGAAATAGGTAATGGAATCTGGATAGCGGAAAGGATCCGTGGTAGGCCAATTGGAGAAGGCCACCAGCCGCTGCTGCTTGTAGCGCTCGGACTCATACTCTACCATCTTGTCGCCCACCTCGCAGAGCATGGCCTCAAAGGGAGAAGCATCTTCGGTGGTGTATAGATAGGTTCCGCTATACTGGTTCCGCTCAGGATATTTTCGATCGGTATAGACGGCGGTAACGTCCTCCCACTCCACGCCGATGATGTACCCAATGACCCATGAAGACACATCCTTACGGTAGCTTCCCGAGCCAAGTCCGTACCCCAGCGAGAGGGATTTTTTGCCGTGTAGAATATCCACCACCGTACGGCAGTCGTTCATTAAAGTTTGGCGGAAGTCGTCGTCATAGGCATCCCGGTGTGAGTTCTGCACATAGTCGTTGACCCAGACGCCGTGAATCAACCACAGAGGTTCCTCCCCTGCCAGCTCCCGCTGGATATTATATTCGTAAAAGGCATTGTAGAAATCGTCATGAAGAATAGTGTATACCCGCAAGGTATTGGCGCCCAGCTCCTGAATTTGGGCAAACCAGCGCTGGTAGGTCTCCCCGTCGATGGCGTAGTCGGTGGCCCATTCGCCGGGAATTCCCACCCCCATGTTGACGCCGCGAATCTCAAAGGGAACCATCTCGCCGTCCCGCTGCATATAAATGGTGTCCTCGTCGGTGGTCATAAAGGTAGTCACGGGGGCATTGGGGTGCAAGTCGATGTAGATGCCAAGACGGTAATAGGCCACATTCCACGCAAAGATGAGCACAATCACCACTGACACAGCAATAATAAATTTTTTCAGCATAGTCCATGCCCTCCTTTGAACGGAATCAGTGGTTAAACTTTTTGACTTTGGACTCGTGGCTGTATTGAGAAAGGATTACGATGTTTTTGTCCATCCATTCGCCTCGCTCGTGGATGTAATCCTTGATCTGAGCAATCGCTTCCTCAAAATTTTGAGGATTGCGCTCGGGCGGATCAAGCATCTCCTTGTCAAAAGTATAACCCCAAACCTCAAAATTTCGCTCAATGGCAGGACCCAGGTATGCAACCACATCATCAATATAATCGTTAAGATACTGCTCGTTTAGGTAGGTTTTCCGCAGTTGGCGGTATCGCCGGATAATATGTTCGGTGAAATCCTCGTCCTTGGTAAGCATATAGTACCAGACGTTCAGCTGCATCTCGAAGCGATCTGGCATATTAACCGGCTGGGTATAGTTGTTGCAGGCAGAATTAAAATCCCAAATGACCATTTTGTACTTTCCTCCAATGTCCTTATAGACATAGGTAGAAAGCCAGCCGGCATCGTAATTGGCGGTAAATTCGTTGATAATGAAATAATCCACAAAAGACGAAACATCAATGCTGTGGTGATAACCATAATTCTCGGTATCATAGTCATAGGAGTAAAGATTCTTTTCAAAGTCCGAAAACTCCTGAGCAATCGCATCGGCCATCTCCTGGGTAAGCGAACCGGAGCGGGGATATTTGATATCCAGCTGCTGAAGATTGCGGTAGGCATAGCTGGTAAAGGTCTCGATATTCTTTATCGGACTGCTTCCTCCACGATCCAGACGCAGCAAATACCCTGTCTCGGTCGAACCGTCGATCGGCTCTGAAATGTTCAGCCGACATTCCTCCCCGTTGGTAATGGTTTCGGTCATCACATAAAGTCCCATATACTCGCCATCTATGATGACCTCACAGAAACGAACATTCGGCGCATAAT
Organism: Candidatus Faecousia intestinigallinarum; assembly: GCA_018715805.1. Lineage (GTDB taxonomy): Bacteria > Bacillota > Clostridia > Oscillospirales > Oscillospiraceae > Faecousia > Faecousia intestinigallinarum. Next base: position 11,387 of record DVKX01000074.1, read on the forward strand.
CCATGATCTCTCCGGCAATGTTGTACCACATATAGTTTCGAATGAGAGATTTATCTAAATAAGGCCCGTGCAACGCCCACTCATAGTGAGCGTCCATCCCCATGACCTCCTGTTCCTGATATTCACCATCCTCATCGACAAGGCGAACCAGATAATTATACTTGTCAAAATAACGGGAGGAGTTTCCCCGGACGCGGATGAGCATCTCACTTTCCAGCTTTGGGGTGTCGGAGGGGTGGTTATTGTGAACGTCGCTGTCCATGACCATGATGTGGGCGCTCAGCATACTCTCTCCCTCGGACGTCACGGTAAAACCGGTCTCCTGGTCGTAGGAATCAGCAATAGGTTTTCCCGGAATTTCCACACCGCCCGTGTCAATGATCACCAAAGGCAGGTGGGTACACAGCCCGGAGCCGTCGCAGTCACAACCGGCATCCGGCTGCCGAGCCACCTCGTGCTGATGGACGCGCTGATTGGGATTGCCCCAATCCAATGCGATGGCCAAAAGGGTAATCAACAGCATCAACACCATGGCCAATACGCCCGCGACCCGATATTTCAACGAAATTCCCCCCTCTGTTCAAATGCAAAAAACCTAACTGCTGATCTCATCGTTCTGCATGACAAAATTGCAGTACTCGACATTTCCAAGCTCATAGATGGCATCGGTAATGCGCTTCTGCCCCTGAGCGGCCTTTTTCTCCTTTCCAACCCTGTCCACAGTGCGGCGGCTCAGCTCATAGATAAACTCCACCGCTGTCTCGGTGGTGTTTTTGACCCGCAGGTTGGCCTTGCGGGAATAGTACTGAAAGATCAGCGCTTCCACCCGTTCCTCATTGACCCGGGCAGTGCGGATAATGAGCAGAAGCCGATCGTCGTTTTTGATGCGCCCAAGGAGCAAAAAGACCAGGAACGTAAAGGCGCTTCCCAATCCGGCCACCAAAAAGTCCCCTGCGCCGCAGCAGATGCCCACTACGATGGCCCAGAAGAGGTAGATAGTATCCCGGGAATCCTTAATTGCAGTGCGGAATCGGACGATGGACAGGGCGCCCACCATGCCCAGAGAAAGGGCGAGGTTGTTGCCGATGACGATCATGACCGCCGTGGTAATGGTGGTCAGCGCCATCAGCGACACGTTAAACTTTTTGCTGTAGATGCTGCCCTCGTGGGAAAGCATATAGGATAGAAAGATGAAAAAGGCAATGACCACGCTGACGGCCATCCGCAGAATAATCACCTGCGGAGCCAACTCACCTGTGTTTTCCAGCGGCTCAAACAGTAGTTCTCTCATAGGGTTACCTCTCTTTACAAACTGAATTTCAAGCCGGCACTCCTGGCCAGGCAGTATTTGCTGACCGAAAGCTCGGAGCGGTTGGCCGCGTTTACCAGGTTTTTGATATAGCTGAGCAGAAAGCCGTTGTACTTGACCTCCAGTACCCCGTTAAAGGGATCCAGTACCGGATATAGGTTCAGCTTTGGGGCAAACAAGTCAAAGCTGGCCTCAGTTGCCACAATCTGATGGTCAAAGGTAATACGGATCTTGTTTTCCTTTGCGATGTACGCCTCCCGGAGGTACTCCACGATGGTCTTGGGGCGGTAGCACCTGTAGTGCATCAGCCCATAGCACTCCGCCGCAAAGGGGTCGGGATATTCCAAAAGGCAGCGGTAATCCCCCTGCGTCAAAGCGAGGGCATCCTCGCGGCTCACCCGCAGAGAGCGCTTTTTCTGGTTGCTGCCCTCTTTCTGCTTCATCTCCAGCATGGCGAAATCCGACTGCGGATCATACAGCCGAAGCCGAATTTTGCGCCGCAGTTCCATTCCGTCCAGTTTATTCTCGTAGTCCCCCTCGTTTAACGTATCGAAATAGAGCGAGCGGATGCGGTAGCCCAGAGCGCCGTTGTGGGCGTCGGAGATCATCACCTTCCTCAGCTGCCCGGACAGCAGCCGCATATCCACCATATTCATCAGGTATTTCTTCTCCTGACGCAGCACCTCATTCATGTATCCACTCCTCCAAAACAAAAGCTGCAAAGAGTCCCCGGCCGGGGAATCCTTGCAGCCTGACGATCTTAGCGCACCGCGCCGTAGACTCATAGCTTTGCGTCCCCGCCTTTCAGCGAGTTTGCCGAACAATATCATAGCGGCGCCGGGGAGAGAAGGGTAAACCGGCCATCCGGCCCGCAGTAGCACAGCTGATTTTTGCCGGCTCTCTTAGCCTGGTACAGCGCCTGATCCGAGGCTTCATACAGCTTTTCATAGGTCCAGCCGCCTGTACGTGCCTCCGAAACACCGACGCTGCAGCTGGCTCCCACCAGCTGCCCCTGCCACTGGATGCCGCCGACCTCCCGGATCAGCCGCCGGGTATATTCCAAAAATGCCTTGGAATCGCGGTCAGTCAGTATGGCGACAAACTCATCCCCACCGATCCGGCCAACCTTGATTCCATCCGGGGCGCATTGCTTCATCAAATCCGACACCGACTTGAGAACATAGTCTCCCACCGGGTGGCCAAAGCTGTCGTTGATCGCCTTAAAATTATCCAGATCCAGAATGATCATGAACAGGCGCTCATCACTTTGAAGCGCTTCCAATTTCTGCCGGGCTAGATTTTCAATGGCGGTCTTGTTCAGAACTCCCATAAAGGTATCCATCTGAACAGCTTCCTCGAGATATGCAATCTGCATCATTTGGCTCGAGATGTCGATGATTGATCCGATACCAAACATCGGCTTACCGTGAATATCCGCCTGCATGATGACGTATATCTCAAACCAGCGCATTTCACCCGTCTGCAAAGGCAGCAAAAGCTTCCGCTTTTGAAAGTGTGCTCCTCTGCGAAGATTCTCCATGCATTGAAGAATCTCTTCTTTCTGCTCTTGCGTGATCCGCTGGATCTCTTGGACAAAGCCGCTGAAGTTGGGAATATCCTGCGGGTAGCCAAAGCAATCCCGCCATTCGCTGGAAAAGCGAGCCTTGTTCTGGTGGACATCCCACTCAAAGGTGATGTAAGCGGTGGTCTTTCGGATGAGATCATACTGTTCTCTGGTCAGCAAAAACTCATGCTCCATCATGGCCAGCTTTTGATCCATTTCCTCAATCTTCTGACTCTGGGCGATCTCCTTACACAGATGGCGGTAGCGCACCATGTAAATGGTCATACAAACCAACGCGGTAATGGTAAAGTTGACGACCTCGCCAAAGCTGAAGCGGCTGGCCAGAAACACCACGAAAACCAGGTAATTGACCGCCAGATTACATACGGCAAAAAGCGGCTTCATAACCACCAGAGAAGAAAAGCCTACCATCGCGGTCACAACTGTTATATTGCCAAAGGCGTTGGAATGATAGATATCATAGATGTTAAAAAGAGTCTGCCACAACAGAAAAAACGAGATGCCGCTCATGTACAGGCCATGCCTTATCTGGGCGCTCATTTTGACGGCATAGTCTAAAACGAGAAACACCGCCGCGCATAGAAAAAGCGCTAAGTAGTATCCAAAGTAAATGCGGTTATTCAGCGTGCCCAGACCCGAATTGGACAAAAACAACACCCGGATAATATTGAAAAGCTCCACTGCCGCCGAGAAAAAAGCCACAGTGCGCAGGATGGTCTGATTGACATGAAGAGACTGCTTGAGAAACTCACTCTTCGAAATCTTAAAAGGGGATAAGTTTTTCATTTGCCGCCTTACTCCAGAAAATAATGTTGTCTGCCGAGGCACAAAGCGAATGCCCGCAGACTGGACAGCATCCGCTCCGGCCTTTACAGACATCTTCCTTTTAATGAAAAATATCTACCGTGAAAAAGACGCGACTATTCTCTGTTTCGTTTGATTATATGCTGATTTCATGGTACTTGTCAGCGTCTTTTTGAAATATTCCATCAATTGGTTTTATTCTACCAGAAAAAAACAATTTTTTCAAGTACTCCTTTACATTCTCTTGAAATTTTGTACCTGTGAAGCCAAAGCCATTGAAACGTGCGATTTTTGGCAGATCCAGGCCGGCTGGCTCGGAGAAAAGCGGGCTTTCACCGGGCTTTGGGGATCAATCGGCGGCCAGAGCAAGCCTGCCGATAGGATCGCCCGCTTCCAAAGAGGCATGATCAGCGGCGTTTCTGTTAAATAAGCCGCCGGGAGGATACTCCCAGCGGCTTGTTGCAAATGGGGAACCGGTTCGATGGAAACATCTGGGGGCTACTCTGACGGCCGGACCCGGAAGGACTCTGCAAACAGAACCTTATCCCCGCTGAAATCAAAGCATACCTCCCCGCCCCGGATAATCTCATAGCTGCTGTCTTCCAGCGACAGGGTGTAATCCACCCCTTCCCGAACCCCAACAGCCAGATAACAGGTCTCGCCGTATCCATCGTTCAGGTAGGGGATATAGGGATAGGCGGTCAGGGTACTGCCGTCGTCTCCCAGGAGGATCAGGCTGCCGTCCAGTGCCTCAGGCTGGCCGTTTTCGTCCTGCGCGGGATCCTCCTCCACGGTATAGGGGTAAAATTCGGCCAGGCCGCATCCGCTGTAGACCCGGTACAAGGTGCGGTAATAGTGATAGGCTGTACCCAGGCTGGTTCCATAGACTTCCCTTAGCGCCTCCCCAGCGTCAGCGAGGACGTCCAGGCCGTCGTAAAAGTAGGTCTTGCCGGCATCTACGCTGTAGTAATCATTGAGGGGCATGGTCTCAAAGATCGTCTCCACCGGAATCCCATATTTCCGGCAGACGGCCACCTCGTTCCAAATATTGAACAACTCGACGTCCCGCTCATAGTTCATCACCGAGACCTCATCGCAGCAGTCTTTGATAAAGCGCTCAAAGGTCTTTCGATCGATAGCGTCCAGCTCGTCCGAGATCACCTGTACCACGGTCAGCCCCTTTTGATGGGCGTATTCCCGGGCTTCCTTCATAAGATCCAGGTAGGTTAAAAACCATCTCTTGGGATCTTCCTTCCACTGAGAAGTGGTGTAGCCCTCCACATCCAGGGCAACGATCTTGATGGGGTGTGCTGCGCCAATGCCGTTGTTATAGGCATCCAGCGCCTCCAGTTGGGCATAAAGTTCGTCCAGCCCGTCAAAGAGCCAGTCCCGGTCGCCGGTCAAAAACGCGGTCTCGATGCCCAAGCGGGAGAGATTTTCCACCATCACGGCCAGACTTGGGTCGGATAGATAAGCTGTGGGGATGCTCTGATAGACCCGGGTTATTGAGAGATCGGTAAGCATCTCAGACAACTGATCAAAAGCGCCGTCGTTGACCAGCAGCATATCCCAGGCAAAGATGCTGCTCTTTTGCGGAAGATCATTTTTGACCGCACTGTAGCTGGCTGCGAATTCCTCATCCGTCATCCGCTCGCCAGGAGCCAGCCAGCGAACCGTGGTCTGATGGTAACCAAACCAGGCGGCAGCTGCTACAGCTGCCAGGCCGAGCAAAACCGCCGCTATTCTTTTTTTCTTCATCGTTTCACCCACTTTGATGGTTGTTTGCCGGATAACGCCAGAATCCCATCCGGCACCGGCTTCCGCTCTCTTTTTCTTCTGAAAAAGAGAGCTTGCTTTTTTATTATACGTTACCCAAGCCCCGCTTCGCAAGCCCCTCTGCCCAAAGGATTTCCACAAACCTGTACTTTTCCCTTTATTTATGAAATATTGCTCATTAAGGCGGGAAAACATTGACTTGAGCGGCAATATATGCTATCGTTAACATATATATCCGGCTTAAAGCGACTGCTTTCACCGTCAAGAAATTCAGAACCGGCAGCGGAAAAAGCGTCCTGAACCAGCGCGCGCCCCTTTGATATACAACCGGCGCAGTCTGGCCGGAGGGCAGCCGAAGCCAACGACGCCTCCCGGCGAGAGGCCGGCGCCTTATGAAGCGAAACCCAATCGGTCGGCGCAAAGCCGGCAAGGAGGAACCCAGCATGGAGCAAAACACCTGCTTACCCATCCTGTCAGAGGACGTCAATACCATCCTAATCGTTGACGACGACGAGTTTAACCGCGCGATCCTCCATAATTTGTTTTCAGAGACCTACGCCATCAAGGAGGCGGAAAACGGCCGCGCAGGGCTGGATGAGATTTTGAAGAACCGGGATCATCTCTGCGCCGTACTGCTGGATGTGATGATGCCGGAGATGAGCGGCCTTGAGGTGCTGCAGCGGCTTAAGCGTGAGAATCTGCTGGAGCGGATTCCCGTCTTTCTCATCACCGCCGAGAGCGACGCCGCCATGAAAACCGCTTATGAGCTCGGCGCCATGGATGTCATCGAAAAACCCATCATCCCTTATCTGGTGCTGCGGCGGGTCAACACGGTGGTCGAACTGTTCCAGGCACGGCGGCGGCTGGAAAACCGGGTGGTGGAGCAGGATCACCAGCTGTTGGAAAAGACCCAGCAGATCCTCACGCTCAATCAGGGCATGATCGCGGCGTTGGCCACCGCCATCGAGTTTCGAAACAGCGAATCCGGCGGTCATGTGACGCGGATTCACGACATCACAGCCATTCTGCTCTCCGAGACGAACTTCTGTCCCGACTTGAGCCAGGAGGAGATCGAGAACATCGCTCTGGCTTCCATTATGCACGACGTGGGCAAGATCGCGATTCCCGATCACATTCTGAACAAACCCGGCAGGCTGACGCCGGAGGAGTTTGAGATCATCAAGACGCACACCATTCAAGGCGCCCAGCTTTTGGAACGCATCCCTCAGCTGCGGGAAAACAGCGCCTACCAATACGCATGGGATATTGCCCGCCACCACCACGAGCGGTGGGACGGCAGAGGATATCCTGACGGGCTCAAGGGGGACGAGATCAGCCCCTGGGCGCAGGTGGTCTCCATCGCGGACGTGTATGATGCCTTGAGCTGCAAGCGGGTCTACAAAGATGCCTTCCCCAGAGAACAGGTGGCGGAGATGATCCGCAGCGGCCAGTGCGGCATTTTTAACCCCAAGCTGCTGGATTGCTTTTTCTCCATCGAGGGCCGGCTTGCCGCGCTTTATGATAAGAATCATTTTTACTGGGAGGATCGATAAAATGACAGAATCTTCAAAGACACAGCTCACAGCGGCCGGTGTTGATGTAAACAGCGCATTGGAGCGCTTTATGGGAAACGAGGATTTGCTGGAGCGGTTTTTGAAAAAGTTCCCCCAGGACGGAAACTATCAAAAGTTCTGCGCCGCTATGGAGGCCGGTGATTGGGAGACAGCCCTCACCGCTTCCCACACCCTCAAGGGGGCCTGCGGCAATCTGTCCATCACCCCGCTTTTTGACCTTTTGACCAACCAGGTAGCCGCCCTTCGGGCGGACGATTGGCAGAGCGCTAAAGAGAGGATGCAGCAGATCGCCAAGGCTTATACTGCCGTTATCGACGCCATCCGCCAGCTCTAATTGCGGCCGCCCAAAGAGGAGAGCAGCTTTTACGGAAAGCAGCAGCTGTACAAACGCTTTTGTTAAATTGACGGTTGTTTCCCGCCAAGAAAGGTTGTTTCGCCATGAACTCCATCTTAACTTACCTGAAAAATTCATATCAGAAGAGAAAGCGCTATTTCAAAGAAGCAACGGAGATAATCGCAGCGGATAACCTCCGCATGGCGCTGACGGCGAGCCTGATCACTGTTCTGCTTTTAATTGTCCTTTTGTTCCTGACGCCTTATATCATTGAGGGCTGGACGCCTACAATTTATCATCTGATGTTTGTGCCGATCTCTCTTATTTGTCTAGGCGTATCCTACTTTGGCTATAAAAAGAAGCTGACGGGAAATAAGGCGACCGCTATCTGCACCTTTTACCTTGTGGTGCTATTCACCTGTTTGTCTCTCATCGATACCGTGGCTGCGCCAGAAAGGGCGGCCTGCTTTGTCCCTCTCGCCTACATAACGCTGTTTTCGCTGTTCATCTTTCCTTTCTGGTTCTCCCACGGGCTGTTGCTGGTATTTGAAACCTACTATATTCTGATCGTTCATCATGTCAAGCCCGCCTCCGTAGCGGAATATGACATCTTTATTTCCATTGTCGGTACGAGTTGTGCCTTCGCCGTGATACACCTCATTATGTATCTTCGGACGGCGGCCTATGAACACCAGAGCCTGTACAAGCAGCTCAGTATGCTGGATCCCCTGACCGGTATCTATAACCGGGGCGGCGGCGCTGAAGCGGTCAACCAGTACATCGAATCCTGTAATCCCAATACGACCTGCACCTTGATGATCCTGGACTTAAACAAATTCAAGATAATCAACGACACCAAAGGTCATCAGACCGGCGACATCGTCCTCAGCTGCATGGGAGATATTCTGACGAAGGAATTTCACAGCACCGACATCATCGTGCGCTTTGGCGGCGACGAATTCATGGTGTTAATAAAGAACATGGCGTCTGGAGCTGTTGTAAAGCAGAAATGCCGAGACATCCAAGAAGCTTTTCGCCGCCTATCCGCTGAAAAGATCGGCATTGCAGTGGACTGCAGTATCGGCGCCGCGCTGGCTCAAAACAGCAAGGTGGATTTTAACGATCTTTTCCGCCAAGCAGATGAGGCTCTCTACCGCGCCAAGGAAATTTCAGACGGAGAGCAGACCTCTATCTGCCAATACATCGAAAGGGATGCCTTACCCGCCGTCTAAGCCCCATCCATTTATGCGCTCATAACACCGAAAACCGCGCGCCTCCTATTCTGGAGGCGCGCGGCGCGCTAGGGGGTATTTTACTTAACGGCTAAATTTATTTCTCTTCCACATGGCCAGACCCAGCGCTGCCGCTCCGGCGGCAGATACCACCAGCAGGCTGATCCACAGCAGCAAATTGCTGTTGTCCCCGGTGGAGGGAGACTCCGGATCTACCGGCTTGGTAGGATCGGTGGGTTTCGGATCTGTAGGCTTCGGCTCCGTGGGTTCCGGCTCCGTAGGCTTTGGTTCTGTGGGTTCTGGCTCCGTAGGCTTCGGTTCCGTGGGCTTCGTAGACTCCGGGTCTACCGCGCCGCATACGGTGCATTTCCCATCCTTATAGGTATGCGCTGCATAACCTTCCTTCTGGCTGTTATCCGTAATCGGACAGTTGGCGTTCCGGCACTCGTGATAGTGGTGGGTGCTGTTGGACGCCCATTCGTTTTCGTTCCAGTCGTGCCCGGTGGCCTTGGCGACGATTCCAGCTGCATCGGTTTTGGTCTGGCAATCCGCGTCAAGGAAATAGCCGCCGCACGCCGAGCAGTACCAGTACTCGATGTTTCCATCCTTTGTACAGGTGGGGGCAACTGCTTCAAAATGGGTCAGGCTGTGTGCCGCCAGCTCGCCATATTCCTGACCGCAGGTTGCGCACTTGGCTTTCTCGGTACAGGTCGCCGTTCCACCGCCATGCAGTTCCGGAAGATCCACATCCATGACGATGCTTCTCCCCTCATCTCCGCCATCTCGAATCGCAATGGGATGTACGGCTTCCCCGTTCACAGAGATCGTAACATCTTCCTTCTCCAGCGTAGCTATGTCGAATACATATCCCTGTTTCGTCCAGATATAAAGATACAGCTGATAAGGCTCATGTGCCTTCATCGGATCGGTTACAGGAACGTCTCCGCTGCTTACGATACCTTTATAGATGAGCTTAGCATTTTGAACCCAGGCTTCATCGGAATCCACGGTGACATTGCTTTCCGCCCAGGTATTGCCCGCCGCATAGTTGCTGACAGTGAGGGAAAGGGATGGCAACGTACGGACGTAAGAGACTTCCAGTTCCGTCTTGCCCTCAATGGCAGCAGCGCAGGCTTCCTCCAGGGTATCAAAGGTCTCGGTCTTTGCCAGCGCACCGGTAATGGGGTCATAGGTCTTCTTGGTGACGGAGGCTACTTGATAGCCCTCCTGCGCACCGGCGTCGGCGGTGTATTTGTCGCCGCGATAGCCCCAGCCCGCGCTGGTCACGCCTTCCGGCACCGTGTAGCTGCCGGCAGCTTCCAGGTCATTGGGGTTATCGTGGTGCCAGCCATCGTTCCAGTAGGAAGCATTGGCGGTACCCAGGTTGTTGCTCAGGGTCTCGCCCGCAGCCAGCGTGCCTTGCAGCTTGGACAGCGTGGGGGTGCCGCCGGGGGTCACCGGCCGGATATCCACCGTATAGCGGGTCTTGACCGTAAGGGAAATGCTCCAGGCCAGTCTGTGATCTCCGCTGCCATCGCTTGGCTCAGTGACCATCTTCTCTGCGCCGGAGGAATCCTTGTAGTAAATATTGATGGGCTGATACTTGAACTGCCCGGAGCTGAAGCTCTTGCCGCTCTTTTTAGAGATGGCCTCTTTGAGGGCTTCATCCAGCGGCACTGTAAACTGGCTGTTGCTGACTTCCCAGTTGGCGCTGCTGCTGGGTCGCGCACCTGAGGTAGTGGACCACTGGAAGTCCCAGCTGTCCAGTTTCCCTGCAAATTCCTGCACATAGATCCCGTTGGGAATGGTGATCTCATCCAGGAGAACCTGATTCACTAAGTACCACGTCTCATAGCTACTGGGGCCTCCTGCAAAAATCTCCAGTCCAATCCCACCGGGAGAGTCCACCGTCCAGTTGGTGTGATACTCGCTCAGAATGGGTCTGTCCGGCGTTCCCACGAATTTCGGCGTATTAAACTGCCAGTAGACCTGCTCGGGGCCTGCGTAAGAAAAATGCAGTTCTTTCTCCATCAGACCCATAATGTCGTCATAAAGGGGTGTGCCCACCGGGTCGATTGTCTGAACCGACAGATCATAGATTTTCCCCTTGATCTCAACGGACTCCTGCATCTCTGCAAATACCGCGGCAGGCAGCAGCGTCAGCGTCAGGCACAGGGCAATGAGCAGCGCGCCCAACCGCGCTATTTTTCTACGTTTCATGATGTTCCTCCTTTGTGTCGTTTTGGTACCGTTTCCTCCGGGCGGCAGATTTTTCCGCCCCTTTCTAGACCAATATAGCATATATATATATATATCAACTTATTTTTCTATACTATCCTTTCCGTTTTTTGTGCAGGATTCCTAAATCGAAAGATGTACCGAAAAAAAGCAATCTTGTAACGTTGTACCCTCTGCGCCCTGTCTTTTTGTATACAAAGGACACAATCTTCTCCTTCCTATGTCGCCCTATCCGCTTTCCTGCCGCCTTTTGCCGTGTCCTCCTCACCTGTCGCTCCCTCCCGGCCAAGGGAAAATTTGGTGAATTTTTCTATATCCTGCGGGCGCGGGCGCAAAAAATACCGCCTTCCCAGGGAAGGCGGTTCCTTCAATTTTCCATCTGGCGGCCAAGGAAGCCCGCCACCGTCTGCGCCAGCTTCTGATCGGCTTCCTGCAGGGGGCTGCTGTCATCGCCCAGCAGCAGCATCACGCAGCCCATCAGGTCGCCCTGGGACAAAATCGGCGCCGCCACCCCCAGGTGGTACTTGTCCGATTCCTCGCTGGCGCGGATCAGGTTCTCTCCCGGCTGATACCGGTAGTTCTTCCGCTGCTCCATCAGCTTTTCCAGCTCCTTGGAGTTGGGCTTATCCACCAGCTCCCGCTTGGGCGCACCGGACAGGGCGATGATGGAGTCCCGATCCGCCACGGCGGCGATCCGTCCGGTGTTTGCCCCAATGGAGTCGCAGATCTGCGCCGCGAAGTCCTGCAAATCCCCCATGGGGGAATACTTGCGGAAAATCACGCCCCCGTCCTTTTCCGTGTAAATCTCCAGGGGATCGCCTTCCCTAATTTTTAACGTGCGGCGGATCTCCTTCGGGATCACGATCCGCCCCAGGTCGTCCACACGCCGCACGATTCCAGTTGCTTTCATATCCTTATCTCCTTTTTTCTTCCTTCTTCGGAACGCTTCGTTTCCATCCCTGCTATTGTTTGCAAGTACAGGGGATTTATGCGGCGGCGGTTTTTCTCTTTTGCAATAAAACGGCTTGGCCGTTCCAGAAAATTGTTTTTTGCTTCCATGAATTCAGCCCTGCCGGAAAAATATCCCAGCAGGGCTGAATTTCTCTTAATTTATTCCGCAATCTCCACCAGCGGAATATGGTAATACCGGAACAGCGCCGCGGCCTCCCGGGTGATTTCTTCCCCGGATACGGCAATGGGCACCGCCGGCGGGCAGCTCACCGCAGGAGCGCCGCACACCCGCCCCAGGGCTTCCTCCACCGGCACCAGCCTATGCGATTGGAACATGGCCTGACGGATGGTGCAGATTTGCCGTCCCCGCGCCGGGGACAGCTTCGGCAGAGGCGCGTTCCTGGGCGTCAAGCCCTCCAAGGCTTCTCCGATCAGCGCCAGCTCCTCCAGCGTATTCTCCGGCGTCAGCATCAGCACCAGATGATCCGGGTCGGCGTATTCGTAAGCGCCGCCCGCTTTTTCCAGCGCCGCCGCAAGCTCCCCGCCCTGCCCCGCCGCCTGGACGGTCAGGCGCAGGGGGTCGCTGTTCAGCACCCGCCACCCTTGCTGCCGCAGCTGGGCACGCAGCGCATCCAGCCGCCTGCAGAAATCCCCCAGGCGCGCCCGGTAGTCCCCCGACAAATATTGGTTGCACAAATCCAGGGAGGAAAGGGTCAGATACGAAGGGCTGGTGGAGCCAAACAGCGCCAGAGCCTCCTTGGCAGCGCTGCAGCAGCCCGCAGGGGCGTTTTTCCCAATATGCAGGTAGGCGCCTCCCGTCAGCACCGGCAGCGTCTTATGGGCGCTGTCGCAGCAAATGTCCGCCCCCAGATCCAAGGGATGGCAGGGATGCTCCAGGAAATGCAGGTACGCCCCGTGGGCATTGTCCACCGCCAGAATGGTTCCGTGTTGATGGCAGACCTCCGCCAGCCGGGCAATATCCGCCACACCCCCCAGGTAATCCGGACTGGTGATGTATACTGCCGCCGGGGGCTGAGGAAGCCCCGCCAGCGCCGCTTCCAGCGCCGCCGGAGATATGGGGCAGCTGCACAGCGGGGCGCTCTCCTCCGGCCAAATCCAGGTGACTGCAATATCCAGCAGCGCCGCGGCATGGATAAACGCCTTGTGCACATTCCGCGCGGCCAGCACCATGGCCGCCGCGCCTGCCGGGCGGCAGGTCAGCGCCAGGTACAGCATGGCGCCAATACACTGGCTGGAACCGCCGGCGGCATAAAATGTCCCGCCGCTGCCGAAAAGTCCGGCGGCGTTGGCCTGGCTCTCCGCAATGATGCCGTCGGCCTCATAAAGAGAATCCGCGCCGCGGATCTCCGTAATATCCCAGGCCTCGCAGCCCAGAAAAGAGCGCCCCTTGTGCCCCGGCATATGCAGCCGCGCCGTGCCGGAGGCAGCGTAGCTTCGTACAAAATCCCAAATGGGGGTGGTCATAGCGCCTGCTCCGCCACCCGCATCATAATGGCGCATTCTATCCGCTTGCGGAACAGCTGGCAGCCCGGCTCATACACGCCCCGGATGCTGCCGGTGGCATGATAGGCATTGGCCGCGCAGCCGCCGGAGCAATAGAGTTTCGCCCAGCAGTCCTTGCACTCCGGCCGGGCATAGGCGTTGCAGCTGCGGAACTCCTCCCGCAAGGCGGTATTGGTGACTCCGTCCCAGATATTGCCCAGCTTATACGCCTCCTCGCCCACAAATTGATGGCAGGGGTACAGATCGCCCCAGGGCGTCACCGCCATATACTCTGTTCCGGAGCCGCAGCCGGAAATACGCTTATAGATGCATGGGCCGTTGGTGAGATCCAGCATATAGTGGTAGAAGGTGATGGGCTTCCCCTCTTTTTCCCGGCGGAGCATATCCTTGGCCAGAATTTCATACTGCTCCTTCACCACCTCCAGATCCGCCGCCGTCAGGGCGGCGGGATCGTCGGGAGCGGCCACCACCGGCTCCATGCTCAGCTCTGTAAAGCCAAGATCCGCCATATGGAACACGTCCTTGGTAAAGTCCGGGTTGGCGTGGGTGAAAGTACCCCGCATATAGTAATTCTTTCCGCCCCGGGCTTCCACCAGCTTCTGAAATTTGGGGACGATGCGCCCATAGCTGCCCTTCCCGGCGTAGTCCACCCGCAGGCGGTCATGAATCTCCTGCCGCCCGTCCAGGCTCAGCACCACGTTGCTCATTTCCCGGTTGGCAAAGTCGATCACATCGTCGTCGATGAGCATACCGTTGGTGGTGAGGGTGAAGCGGAAGCGCTTTTTGCTCTCCTGCTCCCGGCTGCGGGCGTAGGCCACCAGCCGCTTCACCACATCCCAGTTCATCAGCGGCTCCCCGCCGAAGAAATCCACCTCCAAATTGGTGCGGCTGCCGGAGTGCTCGATCAGGAAATCCAGAGCGCGCTTTCCCACCTCAAAGGACATCAGCGCCCGGTCGCCGTGGTATTTCCCCTGGCTGGCAAAGCAATAGCTGCAATTCAGATTGCAGGTGTGCGCCACATGGAGGCACAGAGCCTTCACCACATCGCCGCTGCGCGCCTTCAGCGTACCCGCCATATCGGCAAAGGTATCCGGGGTGAAGAGCTTGCCCGCCTGCTTCAAGTCCTCCACATCCTGGATACAGGACAATAGATCCTTCTCCGTCACGTCTGGCCGATGGCCGTACTTTTCCAGCATGGCGGCCACGATCTCCTCCCTGCTGTGCGACGGATACAGGGCGATGATGTCATAGGCCACCTCGTCCACCACGTGCACTGCGCCGGAGCAGGTGTCCAGCACGATATTATAACCGTTCAACTGATACTGATGTACCATACCGTTCCTCCATTGATTCATTAAGAAAGCCGCCGGAATCGGCGGCTTTCCCTTCATTCAACATTTCCCAGCAATTACTTATGCTCGTTCTCGCACTGCTGATTGGCAACGCCGCAGCTGGTCTTGCAGGCAGACTGGCAGGAAGTCTGGCACTCGCCGCAGCCGCCGTTCTTCATGCTCTCGCACAGGGAGCGAGTCTCCAGCGTCTTGATTCTTTCCATAACGCACATCTCCGTTCTATTATGTAGTTTGACTGCGCTCTAAAATAGGCGGCAGACTTTTTCCCGGTTATTTTACCACAGGGAATGGAGAAAATCAAGGCGTTCCTCAAATATTCCTGACGGCGTGTTTTGCCGCAAAAGCATATATGCCCGCGGAAACCGCGGGCATATACGCCTATATTCAGGAGGGAAGGTATCCACTTACAGCGCCGCGCCCCACATTCCGCAGAAAGGATCCACCGGGGATACCCCGGTAAAGGGGCTGCGGCCCAGAAGCTTGTCCATCAGGGCGGAGATCATCTCCGGGGAGTGGGCGTAGCAGTTGATAAAGGTGGGAATCATAGGCACATCCACAAAGTGATAGGGATCTCCCAGGGATACAAACAAAGTGGGAATGTCCTTCACATACTGCGGAGATTCCCCGCAGGCCGTTTTGTCCCAGGAAATGCGGTTCACCGTGCGGTTGGCTCCGGTGACCACGTTGGCCACATACAGAATCAGGTCGTACTGCTCTTTCAGCTCCGTCACCCGGGGATTGGTCAGCTGCTCCGGAGAGAAGCAGGTAACGGCGAAGCCCTGCTCCGTCAGCGCCCGTACCATCTCCTCTTTGCAGGGATAACCGCCCCGGAAGCCGGCGTCGTCTCCCAAAACGTGCAGCCATACTCGCCGGTGCTTTTCCGGAGAAATGGGCAGCAGGCTCTGGGTGTCCTTCACCAGCGTAATGGCGCGCTCCGCACATTCCCGTGCCAGCTGCCGATGCCGCGGGCAGCCCACCGTGTTTTCCTCACTGGTAAAGCGTTGGGCGCGGTGCAGCCCCAGGGAGGCTTTCATCGCCAAAATCCGCCGTACCGCGTCATCGATCCGGCGCAGGGGAACTTTCCCGCTCTCCGCGTCCGCCAGAAGATTCTCAAAGTCCTCCTGGAGATTCCTGCCAAACAGGAACATATCGCATCCGGCGTTCACCGCAGCGGCCGGGATCTCCCGGCAGGGCAGCGCACAGCGCATACCGGTCATCACAGCCGAGTCCGTAATAATCACGCCCTGGAAGCCCAGTTTTTCTCGCAGCAGCCCCTGAAGCAATTCCGGGGACAGGGACGCGGGACGGATGTCTTTGTCCGCAATGCCCGGGCACAACTTCCGGCTGTAGGCGGGCTGCAAAATGTGCCCCACCATCACCGACTGCACCCCCGCCTGGATCAGTTCTCCATAAATTCTGCCGAAGCTGGCATCCCAATCCTCACAGCTGAGGCTGTTCACCGAGGTCAGCAAATGCTGATCCCGCTCGTCCACGCCGTCGCCAGGAAAATGCTTGATGGTGGCCGCCACCCCATGCCTGCCCAGGCCGCGCAGATAGGCTTTCGCGCAGGAGAGGACATATTCCGGATCGCTGCCGAAAGTACGGGTATTGATGATGGCATTGCGCCAGTTGAAATGCACATCCACCACCGGGGAAAAGCTGCAGTTTACGCCTACGCTCATCCCCTCGCTGCCGCAGATATCCCCCAGCGTTTCCGCATACCGGAGATCCCCCGTGGCCGCCGTTTCCAGCTGGCTGGCATATTCCGTGCCGTCGCTGGCCACGCCGCTGCCGCCATTTTCCAAGTTGGCAGAAATCAGCAGCGGAATTTTCACAGCGTGCTGAAGGGCTTCCGTGGTTTCCCGCAGAGTTTCCGAGGGCGCA
Source organism: Candidatus Faecousia intestinigallinarum (assembly GCA_018715805.1). Lineage (GTDB taxonomy): Bacteria > Bacillota > Clostridia > Oscillospirales > Oscillospiraceae > Faecousia > Faecousia intestinigallinarum. The sequence continues at coordinate 27,950 of DVKX01000074.1, forward strand.
GCGCGGTAAGTCATGCCGCCAAAAGGAATGACGGCATACCGGCGCAGCAGCGTATCCAGCGATTCCTGATTGCTGACAATGCAGAACATTTGTCCCACCTTTTCCCGGAGGGACAGGGAGGCCAGAGTGTCCTCCACCCAGGCGATCCCCGCTTCGTCCAGAAAAAAGGGATTGGCTCTCAGATCCAGCATTGCCTTATCCTTCCACCACATCCACAAACCGGGTGGCTGTGGGCGTAGGCAGCGTCAGCTGGGAGGTTTCCGTCAGGAAGCCCGTCTCCGGGTCAATGCGGTAGACAAGGATCTTCTCCCCCGCCACAGTGGTGGCAATGAGATAATCCCCATCCGGGGAGATCTGCAGACCCCGAAGCATGGGCACATCATCCACATGAACATTGCGCACATGGGTCAGTTCTCCCGTCTCCCGATCCAGGTAATAGAGCAGAATCAGACCCTGCACATTGTCCGCATATACAAACTTTCCGTTGGGATGGAGCTGCACATCGATGGCCCAGGGCTTTTCCTTCTCCACAATCATAAAGCTGACGCTGGGGTAGGCCTGGTCATAGGTCTGCATCAGGGAGATACGGGTCAGTTCCCCCGTCTCCCGGTTCAGAGAATAGCTGGTCACCTGGCCGCCAAATTCGTTGGTACCCAGCACAAAGTCCGTACCAGGGACAAACATGGCGTGCCGGGGAGAGGTGCCGAAGTCCGACTTATAGACGGACAGTACGTCCATCTTCTCCGTCTCCCGGTTCAGCTTGGCCACGGTGATGCTGTCGCCGCCCTTATTGGGGATGACAATGAAATCCTGGTCGTCAATGAGGACGCTGTGGGGATGGGCGCTGGCGTGCTCCACAGGGTGCGCGCCGGTGCCGTCCAGCACCAGCCGATCCAGCAGCTTGCCCACGCCGCCGTCCTCCCGAATGGCGAAGAGGCACACGCAGCCCTGGTCATGGACGCATACCGGCTGCAGTTCCCCGTCCTGCTCCACAAAGCGGGTCACATAGAATTTCGTGCCATGATTGGCCACCAGCAGGTATTTTCCGGTTTTGTCGATGTTTACATAACAACTGCTGGAGCCATAGGCCAGAGACTGGTTGATGAGCTTCGCGGTGCCGGTGGCCGCGTCAAAGGAGCAGGCCGTCACGCCGCCCCCACGCCCCATGCCGCCGAAATCATGCTCCTCATCGGCGCAGTAGATGTACTTTTTATCCGGGGACACCACCAGCGTACCAGGGTTGCTGATGCCCTCCAGGCTGGAATGGAGCGTGATCTTTCCCGTCTCATGATCCAAAACGCAAATGGACAGGCCGTTGCAGTTTCCCGCAATATCCGGCTTGTAAATACCGCCCCAATACTGCAGTCCATAGCCGCCGACGCACACATAACTCTTTTTTTGCATATTGCGCTCCTTTCCTTACGCCTTGGCCGCGGCCTTCCGCCGCTTGGCCAGGCTGTCGATAATCACAGCCACCATCAGCGCCAGACCCTTGAAAATGTCCTGGGAGTTGGTGTTCATACCCATCATGTTCAGACCCACAGACAGCGTGCCAATGATAATAACACCGGTGACAATGCCCGAGGTCTTGCCCGTGCCGCCGGTGACGGACACGCCGCCCAGCACTGCCGCCGAAATCACGTCTGTGCTCAGGGAGCTGCCCGCAAAGGGACTGCCGGAGAAGGTACGGGACATACATACCAGCCCCGCAAAGCTGACAAAGACGCCCGCGATAATGCTGGACAGGTACTTGATCTGGTTCACATGGATGCCGGAGAGGCGCGCCACATCGTTGCTGCCGCCCACGGCAAAGAGATACCGGCCAAAGTAGGTCTTGCGCAGCACGAAAGCCACCACAAAAGCCAGCACCACAAAGAAAATGGTGGAAATAGGAATACCCAGAATATAGCCCTGACCCAGCCACTTAATGCTGTCCGGCAGGCCGTAGATGGTCTTATTCTGCGCCACGATGCAGGCCAGACCGCTGACAGCCGTGCCCATAGCCATGGAGATCACCAGCCGCCCAATATGGAAATGAATGGAGATCCAGCAGGTGAGGCAGAAGATGGCAATGCCCGCCACCATGCCGATCAGCATTGCCAGCACAATGGGGATGCCGGCGGCATACAGCACCGCCGCCAGCGTGCCTACAAAGGCATAGACCTGACCTGTAGAGAAGTCCAGATCGCCAGAAATCATCAGGAAGCTGACGCCCAGGGCGGCAATGCCCGTGGTGGTGACTTGCCGGACAATGGAAATCAGGTTGCTGGGGGTGAAGAAGGCGCCGCCCGTCTCGATGGCAAAGAAGATGATCAGCGCCACAAGGATCAGCTGCGCGGAACCTTTGCGCAGAATGTCCTTGGAACGATTGAGTAAACGATTCATAATCTGCTCCTTTTAGCGCCGGCCGGAGGCCATATCCAGCAGCACTTCTTTATCAAAACTGTCTTTTTCCAGGCTGCCCATCAGCTCGCCCTCGGCCATGACCAAAATGCGGTCAGCCACGCCCATCAGTTCCTCAAATTCCGAAGAAACCATAATAATGGCGCGGCCTTCGTCCGCCAGAGAATGGATGATCTCATAGATCTCGTGCTTGGTACCCACGTCGATGCCCCGGGTTGGCTCGTCGAAAATGATGATCTCACTGTCTGTAGCCAGCCACTTGCCCACAATAACTTTCTGCTGGTTGCCGCCGGAGAGATACTGCACCTCCTGCTCATAGCTGGGCGTCTTTACCTGAAGCTTTTTGCAGTAGGTCTCGATGCAGGCTTTCTCCTTCTTACTGTTGATGATGCCGAAGCGGCAGTATTTCTTAATGGAAGCCAGCGTTGTGTTCAGCGCCACGCTCTTATCCAGCAGCAGACCGGTGCGCTTCCGGTCCTCCGGCAGATAGGCCATGCCCGCCGCAATGGCGTGCCAGGGGCGTTTCCCCTGGAAGGGCTTGCCGTTTATCTCCACCGTACCGCTCTCGCGCTTGGCGTCGCAGAAGAGCAGGGTCATCAGTTCCGTGCGGCCCGCGCCTACCAGACCCGCCACACCAAGGATCTCCCCTTTGTGCAGCGTAAAAGAAATGTCCTTGGCGCCGTTGCCGCTGACGTGAGAAACTTTCATGGCCACCTCCTGCGTGGCCTGCGAGGCATGATCGGGATAGTAGCTGGTCAGCTCCCGGCCGATCATCATTTTAATCAGCTCTTTGCGGCTGGTTGACGCAATGGGCGTTTCTCCAATGTATTTTCCGTCCCGCAGTACCACCGCTCTGTCGCAGATGTCAAAAATCTCCTCCAAGCGGTGGGATATGTAGATAACGGAAACGCCCTTTGCCTTCAGGGAACGGATGATGTTGAACAGTATCTCCGTCTCGTTGGTGGTCAGCGGCGCGGTTGGCTCGTCCAGGATCAAGATCCTCAGATCCAGGGCAATGGCCTTTGCGATCTCCACGATCTGCATCAGCGCCGGAGACAGGGTGCTCACATTTTCTGTAGGGTCTATTGGAATGCCGAAAGAATCAAAAATCTCCCGGCATTTCTTTAGCATTTGTTTATAATCTACCAGGAAGCCGTTGCCCGGATTATTGCCCATGAACACATTTTCCACAATGGGCAGATCCTGCACCAGATTAAACTCCTGGTACACCGCGCTGATGCCCAGCTTTCGCGCCGCGCCGGGAGTAATGGCGGTGTAATCCTTTCCAAACAGGGTGATCGTACCGGAGGTGGGAATATTCGCGCCGGTAAGGCACTTTACCAGAGTGGATTTTCCTGCGCCGTTTTCACCGAGGAGGGCGAGAACCTCGCCCTCCTGCAAAGAAAAACTCACATCATCCAGCGCCTGTACCCCGGGAAAGGATTTGCTCAGCCCCCGAAAGGACAAAATGGTGTTTTCCATATGCGCTCCTTATGTGCTTTGGATTACGATCCGTTTATCCCAGGTAATCCGCCACGTTCCGGCTGTCCACCAGCACCTTGTCTACGATCACGTTCTCAATTTCGCCGTTTTCAATCCAGTTGATCAGCTGCAAGCCCACCTGGTAGCCGCTCTCCTCAATATCCATGTAGGCGCAGCCCCGCAGCGGACTTTCCTCATCGGCAATCAGACGGAAAGTTTCCTCGTCGCCCTCGGAGGAGAACACGAAATACTCGGAGGTATCGTTCACCGCAGAGGCGATCTCATTGGCGGCGGCAATGGCATAGCCGTTGTTGAAGGCGAAGATGAAGCGCATATTGGGATCGGCATTCAGCATCTGCGCCGTAAAGTTGGCGGCTTCCTCATCGTCCTTGGGGTAAAATTCGGAAGCGAAGGTGAAATTCTTACCCTCGCACCAGGCGTTGATCACCGCTTTGATATCCTCCTTGGCGGTGTAGTAATCGCTGTCCTGATTCTCGCAGCTCTCCAGCCACAGCGCGGAGATGGTGCCCTCCGTGATGCCGTGCTCGGTGACATAGTTGTCCAGCGAGTCCACAAACTGCTCCGCCAGCGCCACATAGTCGTTTTCCGTGCAGGCTTTCGCGCCCGGCGTAATTTCGCCCTGGGTCAGCGCGCCGATGTCCGGATGGGCGTTCAGGAAATCCGCTGCAGATTCCGGCGCCACAAAGATGGAATAGATGGCGCCCACATTGGCGGCCGCCAGAGTATCCAGTCCGGAGAGCATCTGCTCCGCGTCGCCGTTGTAGTCGTAGGACACATATTCGTAGCCCTTTTCCTTAGCGGCGCGCTCAATGCCGTTGCTCATCTTCAGCTGGAAGTCGAAAGCCAGAGAGGGCAAGATCGCGCCGAGCTTTTTCTTCTCCCCGGTGGTGGGGCCGTCTTCAGCAGCACAGGCAGCCAAACCGACTACTAGGCAAATTGCTAATAAGATGGCGATTAGTTTTTTCATTTTTGTACACCCCTTTTGTTAATTTGGATGAAAATATCATACGCCGCCGGGGTTTTTTTTGTAAAGTACACGCATTTTCAAAAAAAGCCATAATCTTTTGAAGCAAAATGCATCACTCCTCCGCCAGGAGAAGCTCCATGGGTTCTTCCTCCAGCAGCCGATAATCCGATATGATCTGCACCACCGCCTTGCCCATTTCCAGCAGCTGACTGCGCAAGTCCTTGTACCACTGGATGCGCTTGATATCGTCGTTGGCCGCCTGGGAGAATAGAAATACCACATCCGGATGAATTGCCAGCCATTTTGCCGTAACCAAGGTGACCATATCCAGATAAGAAAGTCCTTGGCAGTCCCGCCGGGCGCGCAGCGCCCGGCAGCGCTTCAGAGAAGGATATGTCTCCACCACCTGGTCGAAAAGATACCGCGCCACCGCCTCGCTATAGAGCATCTTCGGGTCCAGGAAGTTCTGGGCGAAAAAACTCACATTTTCCACTGGGGACATATTGGGAAAGATCATACGCTCCACATCCGTATTATGGAGCACGGCAATGCGGTTTCTGGCCAGATCGCCGGGCAGGGAAAGGCGCAGCTCCCTGCCGTCCTTGTGCAGCCGATACCAGGCGGCCAGATAGCCGGTAAAGCCCTCAATGTCCGTAGGGATATGGGCGTGCTCATCGTAAATACCCACCAGCTGTCCCGCATACAGCGGCACCCTGCGGCCGGTATGCAAACTCTCCAGGACGGCCACCGCATTGGATGCCTCTCTGTCGCCAATGCTCTGGCGCTGGGGCAGCGGGTGATGCACGAACGCCCGGCCAACAGTGATATGATGCACGGTATCCGCGTCAAAATACCCCCGGCCATCCCGAAAAATCTGGTTGGCGGTCATGCCGTTGCGGATGACTACGCAGGAATCCGCAATGCCTTCAAAATTCTTGAACTGGTCGTTGAGCACCGTCAGCAGGATGCCCACGCCCCGCCCTTTTAGGAATTCCAAAATAGCGTTGAACTCTTTGCTGGCCGTCCCGGTGCAGCACATAGACACATCTGAAAATACCATCACCCCCACACCGGCAGTATAAGCCAGGAAGATTTCCCGCTTCAGCTGGGTAAAGGCGCTCACCGCACCGTCGTCCTTCGGTAAGGCCAGAAGGCTCAGCAGCTCCTGCACATCCGGAGAATCGTGGATGGGGCGCACCAAGCGCATCATCTTTCCCTGGTTCTGAAAGAGGTTCCGGTTGTCTTCCAGAGAAAACTGGTCAAAATATAATTTGCCCTGTCCAAAGACCACCAGGCCGCTTTGCAGCGTACCACGGACATTGGACAGGCGCATCTCCTCTCCGTTTACCAGTATCTGCCCCCGGTATTCCGGCACCGCCCCGGAGAGCAGCCTGGTGACGGTATGGATTCCGGAGGTGACCAGGCCGGTCATCACCATCACCTCACCCGCGTACAGGGTGAGGTTAATATCCACCGCCTGTCCGAACAGATGATCCGCAGCTTCCACGCTGCGCATCTGCAAAACAGTCTTTTTCACCGCGTCTCCTTCCTCCCTATACCATCACGCCGTTGACGGCGGGCAAAAGCAGCGTTACATCCGTGCCGTAATCGGGTGTGCTGGCAATATGCAGTCCATATTCCTCCCCAAAATACATCTTCACTCGGGCGTCGATGTTTTTCAGCGCAATACCATAGTTCTCAAAGGCGGCGTCGGCGCGCTCCTCGGCGATATTCTGCTGAAAGGTTCGATTGATGGCTGCCACCTCATCGTCCCGGATGCCTGCGCCGTTGTCGCTGATGGTAATTCGGAAATTCTGGTCGTCCGCCACGCACCGCACCAAAATCTGACCGCCGCTGGTCATGGCCTTGAAGCCATGGGTGAAGATATTCTCCACAATGGGCTGAAGCACCAGCTTGGGGATCCGCACCTGGCGGATGTGGGCGTAGTCGCAGTCGTAGACCGTTCGGAAGGTGAAGCGGTTGGGGAAACGGATGGACTGGATCTGCAAATAGCTGCGCAGGTGGTTCAGTTCCTCCCCTACGGTGACAATGGCGTCGTCATAATCCATGCTGTATTTGAACATGGCGGACAGCGTGGCCACCATCTGCGCCACATCCACCGCCTCCACCTCCAGCGCCATGCCCCGAATGGTGTCCAGGGTATTGTACAGGAAATGGGGATTGATCTGGCTTTGCAGGGCGTTGAGCTGCTCCTTCCGCTTTTGCAGCTGGATCTCCTGCACCCGCCTGCGGGTGCGCGCCAGCTCGTCGGCGCTCTCCCGATCCGGCTCCCGATCCAGCTTGGGCAGCAGCCAGAACATTACCGCCAGGCTCACCGCCGTCAGCACCAGCCACAAGCACACCATCACCGCGCCCCGGTGCAGCCGCCGCAGGCAGATATAGGTGGCCAGACAGGCCAAGCCCAGCCCTGCGGCGATGATCGCCCCGTCCCGGAGCATCCTCCGGTATTCTTCTTTGCTCTTTCCCGGACGCTGCATAGTCAATCCCCCAGTCCGTGCTGGTGCAGCCGCCGGTACTCCGAGGGCTTCAGCCCCGTATAGTTCCGAAACAGCTTGCCGAAATAGGACACCCGGTCATACCCTACCGCGTTGGCAATCTGGGAGAGGTTCTTGTCCCGCTGCCGGAGCAGCTTCTTCGCCTGCTCCATCCGCACCGAAAGCAGATATTCGCTGTAATTCATCTGCATCTCATTTTTGAAAAGCACGCTGAGGTACGAGGGGTTGATGCCCAATCCCGAGGCCAGGCTTTTCAGGGTGATATTTTCCATGTAGTGCTTGTCGATGTACTGCTTGGCGCCCTGGGCGTAGGCCGCCACATTGTCCAGCTTGCTGGACAGATTTTGGTTGATCTCCGTCTCAATCAGCGCCGACAGCTCCATACGCAGATCCTCCGGCGTTTCACAGCTCTCCGCCACGGCGATAAACTCCTCCAGCTTTGCCGGCTGGCTGCCGCCCTCTGCGTCCAGTTTATCCGTTACTACCATGAGATGCCACGCCGCCTGGACGCTGCACCCAATGTACAGCCAGGGGTGAGCCTGAAGCTGCTGGGCGCGGCTGGAAAACAGCGCGTCCACCCACCCCCGCACCAGCGAGGGGTTGATCTCCTCCACAATCCGCTGCAGGCCGTCCTTCTCCTGGCGGGTAAGCAGCCGCTGGTCGGTAAAATCGTTCTCCGTGCTCTCATCGGCATAGAATACCCGCTGATTTCGATTCACCAGCCGCTGCGCCATGACGATCCGCGCCTGCATATAGCTGCGCCGAATGTCGGAAAAGCTTTTCTGGGGCGTTCCCACGCCCAGATAGCATTTCTTCTGGGTCTTGCAGCTGATCTCCACAATGCTGCTTTGCAGAATATTGTCGATGAGCACCTTCAGCGCTTTTTCATCCCCGGCATCGTAGTTCAGCAGCACACACATGGCGGCCGGGCTGTCGTGGAAGATTTCAAACTCATGGCACAGCTCCTGGAGCTTCGGACGCAGGATGCTCTCAAACATCCGGCATACCACCGGCAGCTGATTGATCTCATTACGGCTGCCGGGGAAGCAGACGAAAATAATATCAAACAGCCCGTTGGTAAAGTTAAAATGATAGCGCTGATTGATCTCCTCCAGGGAACCGGGCATTTCCATCTTGGTTATGCAGTCCAGGAATTGCAGCCGGGCAGAGGCTCGCTCCAGCACCCGCTCCGACGTCAGGTTCTGCTGGGACTTGGTGACGATGGCGCGCAGAACGTCGTTGAGGCTCTTTTGGTCCAGCGGCTTCAGAAGGTAGTTCACCGCGCCGTATTTCAACGCGCTCAGCGCGTATTCAAAATTCCGGTATCCCGAAATTACCACCAGCTGAATCTCCGGGTGCTCCCGGGACAGCTGCTCCATCAGCGCCAGACCGTTCATCCCCGGCATCTCAATGTCACAGATGAGAATGTCCGCCTGGTCGCGCTCCAGGTACGCCATTACCTCGTCCCCGTTTCCGAACGTCCCCACCAGCGTCAATCCCAGGCCCTCCCAGTCAATGAGATGCCGGATCAGCGAGCAAATGTACACTTCATCGTCCGCAATCAGTACTTTCATTTTTCTTCCTCCAAATTGATCTAAAAAAAGTTGCCAAAATCCAATTGTTGTGCACTTTTCTGCCATCATTCCAAATATTATACTAAATAATATTCAGCTTTTGTCCCTATAAATCGAATTATAGCACACTTGCATGGAAGAAGTCAATTTGTAGAAAAAGGAAAGGTGAAAACAATGATCAAGGCCATTATTTTTGATCTGGACGGGGTCTTAGTGACCACGGATACCCTGCATTACGCCGCCTGGAAAGAGACTGCCGACCGGGAAGGTATTTACTTTGATCGGAAGATCAATCACCGCCTGCGGGGCGTAGGACGCATGGAGTGCGTGGACATCCTTCTGGAGCGGGCGCGCCGTCCCTATTCCTCCGTAGAGAAGGCCGCGCTGGCGCAGCACAAGAACGCCTACTATCAGCGCCTATTGGAATTCATCTCCCCCAAGAACATTCTGCCCGGCGCTGTCAGCGTTTTGGAGCAGCTGAAAGCGGCAGGCTATCGTCTGGCTGTGGGCAGTTCCTCTGCCAATGCCAAGACTATCCTGGAGAAGCTACAGCTGAGCGCGTATTTTGACGCCGTTTCCGACGGCAACAACATCTCCCACAGCAAGCCCAACCCCGAAGTTTTCCTGAAAGCTGCGGAAATGCTGGGGGTTTCCCCTGCGGAGTGCGCAGTGGTGGAAGACGCTCCCGCCGGTATTGAGGCCGCCAAAGCCGCCGGTATGGTGGCCTTCGGTATGGGCGAGGCTGCGACCTATCCCATGACTGACCATTCCCTCACCGCGCTGAGCGGCATCATCCCCATTCTGCAGCAGGCGTAACCGCCTGCTGCCGGCGCGCTTGGCTAACCGGCGCTGTCTTCCTCCCCCTGCATCTTCCCCGTTATCACCCGGTGGATGGCCATAGCGCCGCCGCTTACTGGAATCCACAGCAGGCTGTAGGGCGCGCAGATCTGCCCCTGAAAGTTCATGGGCAGGCTGCGGTAGTCCCATATCTGGTGCGACCGGTTAAACAGCAAGCCGGCGGCCAGCTCCACTGCTGTGACCACCCCTGCCCCGGTCAGCAGTTTTACGGACGGGGGAATCCTCTGCCGCTCCAATCTGCCCAGCAGCAGAAAGCAGCAGCCCCCCGCCAGGAACATACTGTAGTGGCTCCTGCTGCGCCAGAGCAGCTCCATCCCTACATACCCCAGTCCTCCCAGGGAAAAGAGCAGGGGCGCACGAAGTCTGCGTTTCTTCACGATACTCACCTCATGGATAGCGTTCCCAAATTTTTCCCGAAAAATTCCCGGTTTTCTCTTGACAAACCGCCGCCCCTTGGGTATAATAAGGAAGCTTTGTTTCGGCGGTGTTTTAACCCCGAGACCATATGGCGGCATAACTCAGTTGGTAGAGTAGCCGGTTCATACCCGGTATGTCATCTGTTCGAATCAGATTGCCGCTACCAGGCCCGTTGGTCAAGCGGTTAAGACACCGCCCTTTCACGGCGGTAACATGGGT
>DVKX01000075.1 GCA_018715805.1 Candidatus Faecousia intestinigallinarum
GTAAATCGCGATTTGATAATAGGGAGGCGGGCGTATGTTCATTGGAAGAGAAACCGAACTTAAGTTTTTAGAGGATAAGTATCATGAAAAGAAAGCACAGCTGATTGTCCTCTATGGCCGCAGGCGTGTTGGCAAAACCGAAACGCTCAGAGAGTTTTGCAAGGGTAAACCGCATATATTTTTTTCCTGTACACAGAGTACGGACAAGGTGCAGCTTGCAAAGTTTTCAAAGCAAGTTCTGCGGGAAAATATTCCGGCCAAGCAGTATATTTCTGAATTTGCAGATTGGGAAAAGGCTTTTCGAGCGCTCCTTGAGCTTCCCTATGGGGATAAAAAAAAGTTAGTCGTTATTGATGAGTTCCCCTATATGTGCAAAGGAAATCGAAGTGTTCCGTCTATCCTGCAAAACCTCTGGGATACCGTATTTAAGGAAAGCAGCGTCATGCTTATATTGTGCGGCAGCGCGATGAGTTTTATCGAAAAAGAGCTGCTTGCAGAAAAAAATCCGTTATACGGCAGAGCAACTGGAATCTACAAAATGAAAAAAATGGGATTTTATGATTCCGCACGCTTCTTCCCGAACTATTCGGAGGAAGAAAAGATACTGGCATATGCCGTTCTTGGAGGCATTCCACACTACCTCAATCAGTTTAGCCCGGATCTTTCCGTTGCGGAAAACATAAAACGAAATATCCTGACAAAAGGCGCTGTGCTTTACAGCGAAGTGGATTTTCTTCTTCATCAGGAACTCCGCGAGACGCCCATTTATAATTCCATTATAGAGGCGGTTGCTCTGGGGAATACAAAGCTGAATGACATCAGCCAAAAATCGCTGGTTGAAGACACTTCAAAAACCAGTGTATATTTGAAGAATCTGATGGAACTTGGAATTGTAGAACGTGAATTTTCGGTAAACGCCGGGACAAAAGAAAAGGCCAATGCCAATCGCGGGCTATACCGCCTGACGGATAATTTCTTCCGTTTTTGGTATGCCTTCGGATTTGCAAACTTTTCGCAGCTTGAAGACGGGGATGTAGAAGGTGTTTATGAGTATCTGGTTGAACCGGCTTTGCACGAGTTTGCCTCCCTTTCTTTTGAAGATGTCTGCAAAGAATTTGTGCGGGAGCTTCAGAAGAAAAATGCACTGCCGTTTCGCTATGCCAAAATGGGACGCTGGATGGGAAAAACTACTGTCCGTGATCCGGAAGCGAAAAGTGGCGTCAGAATGGCGGAAACAGAGATTGACCTGCTTGCTGTTGACAGAGAGGCAAAGGAATATCTGGTTGGCGAATGTAAATTCAAACGAAATCCCTTCTCTTATTCAGAATATCTTGATACAAGGGCAAAGCTTGCTCCTTTGAAAGAAAAAGCAAAATTCTATTACGCTTTATTTTCGGAGTCGGGTTTTGATGAAAAAATTAAAGCAGAAGCCGAAAGGTTGGAAGAACTTTATCTTTATGATCTTAAAGAGATTGTAAACTTAAAAAAATAAAAAAAATATTTTGATTTTGCGATTTTACTGCCGGTGTACCATGGCCTGTCCCCTGTACACCGGCGTTTTCCTGTCCATGGAATAAGAGTACCTCCTGCGGGAAAAATAATAAAAATCATTTCATGTGGTTAAAACAACGGAAATGGTTCAGGCTTTACGGTAGAATAAGGCCACAAAACCCGAGGAGGAATATGGAATGGAACACAGAATGTTTTGCTATCAGTGTCAGGAAGCAGCCCGGGGAACCGGATGCACAATGGCGGGGGTCTGCGGGAAAAGCCCGGAAACGGCCGCCATGCAGGATCTTCTGCTCTACGTTACAAAAGGACTTTCCAGCGTGACGACCAGACTGAGAGAAGAGGGAGAGAAAATAGAGGAGAAGGTTAATCATCTGGTGACCGCGAATCTCTTTGCCACTATTACAAATGTAAACTTTGACAATAAAGCGATCGCGGAGAGAATCCGAAAAACTCTTGCAGTGAAAGAGAATCTGCTGGGGCAGCTTGAAAATAAAAGCGGGCTGCCGGACGCTGCGCTCTGGAACGGCACAGAAAATGAATACGCTGCCAAGGCGGCTTCCCGCCAGGTGGGGGTGATGGCCACAGAAGATGAAGACATCCGCAGCCTCCGGGAACTGATTACCTACGGCCTGAAGGGACTGGCCGCCTACATGAAGCATGCCAGCGTCCTGCAGAAGGACAGCGAAGAGATCAACGCTTTTCTTCAGAAAGCGCTGGCAAAAACCCTGGATGACAGTCTTACCGCCGACGAGCTGGTGGCGCTCACCCTGGAAACCGGCCAATACGGCGTGGAGGGCATGGCTCTTCTTGACGCAGCCAATACCGGCGCCTACGGTAATCCGGAAATCACGGCGGTTGACATCGGCGTGGGGGAGAATCCCGGCATTCTCATCTCTGGCCACGACCTTAAGGATCTGGAACAGCTGCTGGAGCAGACCGCAGGCACGGGCGTGGATGTATATACCCATTCGGAGATGCTTCCGGCCCATTATTATCCCGCCTTTAAGAAGTATCCTCATTTTGCGGGCAACTACGGCAACGCCTGGTGGAAGCAGAAAGAGGAGTTTGCCTCCTTTAACGGTCCTATCCTTATGACCACAAACTGTATTGTTCCTCCGGCGGACAGCTATAAGGACCGGCTCTGGACCACCGGTGCGGCCGGCTATCCCGGATGCCGCCACGTCGAGGGGGAATGCGGTGAGAGAAAGGATTTCTCCGGCATCATTGCCCAGGCAAAAAAATGTCCGCCGCCACAGGAGATTGAGACAGGCAGCATTGTGGGAGGCTTTGCCCATGAGCAGGTATTCGCTCTGGCAGACAAAGTGGTGGACGCGGTAAAATCCGGCGCTATCCGGAAATTTGTGGTGATGGCCGGATGCGACGGCAGAATGAAGTCCAGAGATTATTACACGGAATTTGCCCGGAAGCTGCCGGAGGATGTGGTGATTCTGACCGCCGGCTGCGCCAAGTATAAATACAATAAGCTGGATCTGGGAGAGATCGGAGGGATTCCCCGGGTGCTGGACGCGGGACAGTGCAACGACTCTTATTCCCTGGCCCTGATCGCCCTGAAGCTGAAGGAGGTCTTCGGGCTGGAGGATGTGAATGATCTTCCTATTGTATACAATATTGCCTGGTATGAGCAGAAAGCGGTGATCGTGCTGCTGGCTCTGCTGCATCTGGGCGTCAAGAACATCCATCTGGGTCCCACGCTGCCGGCTTTCCTGTCTCCTAACGTGGCGAAGGTTCTGGTGGATAACTTCGGCATCGCGGGGATCGGCACCGTGGACGAGGATCTGAAACTGTTCTTCGGTGAGGAAGCCTAAAAGAAATTATAAAACAGCCGGAGAGACGGCAATACAAAAGAGGTGCTGCTTCATCATGAATGCATGATTTGGCAGCACCTCTTTTAGCGCAGTTCATCTGCCGGCGGGCAGAGGCACCGTGTTCGGGACGGCAGGAGCGATTAATGACTGCCGCAGGAGCCGTGGCCTTCGCCGTGGCCGTGGCCGCCGCAGGAGCCGTGGCCTTCGCCATGGCCGTGACCGCCGCAGGAGCCGTGGCCTTCGCCGTGACCGTGACCGCCGCAGGAACCGTGATGTTCGCCGTGGTCGTGATGGTCGCAGTGAGCGTCGGGATCAAAGGTCAGTTCCCCTTTCAGCAGGGCTTCCACTGCCTGGTCCGCGTTTCCGGAAACGCCGCCGTAGAGCTGGATTCCGGCCTCGGCCAGAGCGTTTCTTGCGCCGCCGCCGATGCCGCCGCAGATCAGGGT
>DVKX01000076.1 GCA_018715805.1 Candidatus Faecousia intestinigallinarum
ATACTTACTGTAGGGGTGATTGCCCAAGATTTAACGAGAACGCAACGCTTTCAATTCACCTTAGCGGTAAAAAGGCAAGCAAGTCTGATTTGCAGCTTACCTTTACTCCTCATATTAAAGAATGTAGTTTATTGAAAAAGAAAAATGATACAAATACAGCATGTATGCTTTCGTGTCCCATTTTCGAAGCATATAAGACTAGTCACGATTATTAAGTGACAATATAGAAAGAGGTGTGTATAATGGCTTTTTGTATTAACTGTGGTCAAGAACTTGCGGAGGAAGCTAAATTCTGCGCCAGCTGCGGAAAGGCGGTAGGAGCATCGCAAAACGGAGCTAAAGAAAAAAGAAAGACTGTGTATGAGGGAAATCTTCATAAATGTCCAAATTGTGGTGAAGCGGTAAATTCTTTTGTTACTAATTGTCCTACTTGTGGTCACGAAATTCGTGATGCACAGAGTGTTTCATCGGTAAGACTGTTAGCGATGAAATTAGAACATAGAGATGGCGGAATACTAAATATGCAAATGTATGTGGACAGTCTAAGTGAAGCTATCAGGTCAGCTTTAGAGCAAATGGTGATTGCTGCAAACAATGACACATTGACTTTGCGCAGATACTACCAGCCTCCAAAACTTTTCAAAGCTGGAGATGCTATATTGACATTCAATTACACATCCACGATAGAGTTGCTTTTCGATGTACCACGAACAGTGCCTATATGCCATATACATGGTTGTTATGAGCAAGGTAGTTCGTTGGTGTTTGGGTACAGGAATAATCAAAACCGTTACGCCAGCGCATGGGCTGATCTTGATGAAGAACATTGGGATTACTATGTTGTTCAACAAAGGGAAGCTGTATATGGCTTTTATGCGAGTTGGGAAAAGAAACTTGAGATTGGAAACTTAATGTCTTTTTTGTCGTGTTGTAAAGGAATAGATAGAGTGGTCGTTTTAGGACATTCAATGAGTGAGGTTGATGCCGAGTACATGGAACAGGTGGAAATATACCTCAATCCTAATGTTTGGGAGGTGTCGTATTACGAACCAAACGATATTGCAAGAGTGCGGTCACACGGGTATTCCTTTCAACGGAAAATAAATTTTGCAACAATGGATGCTCTACTTAACGGATAATTGTTGTGGCGTGATATTTACGCAAGAATCCGCACGGCTTACATATGTGTTATGCATGCGGTATAAAATCCCGTAGATTTCATCTCCATTATGGGATGAAGTCTGTGGGATTTTTCTATTTTCGGGGAGAGTACAATATGCAAGCCGGAGCAGGTTTGTATATACGCGAATGACGAAAACGAGGGATATCAAAAGGGAAATCCCTTTTGACTCTGGATCATCCAATAGGGGCGCAGCATCCCTGTTGGCAAAGGGATTTCAAAGGGGAACAGCGGTCTCCTTTGTCTGGGGTGTTCAGAGGGGATAGAGTTCCCCTTTGACCGGAAGAATCCAAAGAAACCGGCAGTTTCGTGGCGCACGACTTTCCTCGGAAAGTCTAGTATGTTATACCTTTGCTCCCGGCTGACGCTGAAAAGGGGCTGGCTTCGCTATCTGCTGTACGGTCAGATAGCGGTTGACAGGCACTTTTCGGGCGGCGGTAGGACAGGCGGATTTTGTACGGACACGGATGAAATCAGGATCTGCTCACCAGGCAAATATTTATTATACCCAGCATGAGGGGTAATTGGAAGTTTTTTGACAAGTCGACCCGGCAGCCTTGGCTGCCGGGTTTGGTATACTCAGAGAGGATTACTTGGCCAGATAGGCATCGATCTGGGTCTGCGCCTCAGCGATCACATCGTTTATGCCGGCCTCGTCCAGAGCTGCCCAGAACTGGGGCAGATAGGTCTCGGGATCTACATCGCCGTAGCGCAGCGCATCACGGTACTGGCCAATGACATTTGCAATCGCGGACATATTGCTGGAGACATTGGAGGGATCGAAGGTAAAGCCAAACAAGGGGGAGA
This sequence comes from Candidatus Faecousia intestinigallinarum, assembly GCA_018715805.1. Taxonomy (GTDB): domain Bacteria; phylum Bacillota; class Clostridia; order Oscillospirales; family Oscillospiraceae; genus Faecousia; species Faecousia intestinigallinarum. The sequence continues at coordinate 1,988 of DVKX01000076.1, forward strand.
AGGTGGCGTTATTGGTCAGTTCCTTCATGTACTCCAGGTCGTCGGCGTGGGTGCCTTCCACATGGGGATAGGTAATGAACTGGTTGCCGTACATACCGTTGATGGTGCCTAAGCCGTATTCCATGGTGCTCATGTTCACGCCCTCGGGATAAGCGACCGTGTCGTCGGTAGCCCAGACATAGTCCTTGCCCTCAACGCCATAGAACACGGTGTTGACAACAACGGGATCTGTCATCATCAGGTTGATGAGCTGTGCGCACTCGCTGGGATGCTTGGTGGTGTAGGCGATGCCCAAGCTGGGAACCATGGTAGCGTTGCAGGTGTTGCCCAGGGGAATGCAGCCCAGTTCACGACCATAGGAATTGGTCAGCATTGCGGAAACATTCTCAGGCTTGTTGGAGTAAAGGCCGAACATACTGAAGATCTGGCCGTTGTAGAACAGATTCTCTTCAATAGAGGTCTGCTCGCTGTTGGCAGAACTGTTGGGGTCAGTATAGCCGGCCTGAGACCATGCGTATGCGGTATTGACAGCATCCAGGAACGCCTGAGAGCGGAAGTAGTTCTCCGCCTTGGTGGAGCCTTCGGAGACGGTGACACCTGCACAGATGTCCATGACCTGGTAATACTTGTCAGTACCCAGCCCCACATCCAGACCGACGGAGTCGTTGCCAACATTGCCGACAACGGTCATCTCCGGGTAAGCGGCTTTGACGGCTGCAAAGATCGCGTCCAAATCGGAGATGGTCTTAACGCTGTCCATATCCAGGTTCAGCTCAGCAGCGATCTCCTTGTTGTACAGAAAGCTGTAAGCCAGGGTGAAGCCTTTCATTGCGGGAATCTGATAGGTGACGCCGTTAAGGGTGCAAATGGGCATCAGCTTATCAATGGAGTCCAGCGCCATGGTATCGGCCAGCTCCTTATCCAGGTACTCATCGATGGGCAGCAGGTAGCCGTTGTTGACGCAGTTCAGCAGAGCCTGGTCAGATCCGTCGAAAGGCATCCAAACATCCATCTCCTCACCGCCGGCCAGCGCCATGAAGGGCTGGGTAAAGTAGTCCATGGGTCCCATGATTTCCAGAGCGACATGGAACTGATAGCCCTTGCTGTCCAGATACTCGTTCAGAACCTTGGCAGTGGCTTCCGTATTCTCGGTGGAAGGAACACTATACAGGGTGGGAATGGTCAGCTTAATGGTAGGAACCTCGGCAGCAACTGTGGGCGTGCTGCTGGCATCCGTTACGGGCTTGGCGGTCTCCTTGGAGGAGCAGCCTGCAAACAGAGAGAAAATGAGCGTGCAAGCAATCAGTAAGGCGAGCGTCTTTTTCATTTGTTTCATTCCTTTCTTGTCACTATCCCGTAACGTCTACCCGGGATGTACGGTTAGTGTACCATCGAAAGGCACAGGAACGCATTCCTTTTTGTACGCGTAATTGTTGCAAATGTACACTGAGGGAAAAATGTTACTCCGCAGAGTTCTTCTTACGCCACTCAAAGGGACTCATCTTATATTTCTTGCGGAACAGGGTGGAGAAGTAGGAGATATTTCCAAAGCCTGTGCTGATGGCGATATCGCTGATGGGCTTATTGGTGTATTTGAGCAGACGCTGGGCTTCTCGCAGGCGGCAGTCGGAGATGTACTCCCGGATGGTCTTTCCAGAGGCTTCATGGAAGAGCTTGGACAGGTAGTTGGGGGTGACACAAGCGGCCTTGGCAATATCGTCCCGGCTGATATCATAGGTATAATTCTGCTCGATATACCGGATGGCTTGCTTGACCACAGGGGCATGCTGGTTCTCCGAGGACAACTCCCGCAGGCGCACCAAGGCTGCCTCCACAAAGCGGAGAAGCGCCTTCTTGGAATGCTCCGCCTTGGAACCGATGGCATAGAGATCGGGATCGTTGAAAACGGCTTCTGCACCGATATGCAGGTCAGCCATAAAAGAATAAAAGATCTGCAGCAGTTTCTGGCGGGCGATGTGCAGAACCTGGCCGCCGTTCTTGGCATTCGTGGCAAGCATTTCATCCAGGTACCCGTCCAGATAGTCGATGATGGCCGCAAGCTCCCAGCCGTCCATATACTTGCGGATCTTGACCTCGTCCGATCCGATAACAGGGGCGGGGCTGCTGGCAGCCATGGTTCTCACCGTTTCCACCTGACCGGGATAGATGAGCAGCCGGGACAGCATAGATTCCAGCTTGCCGCGGCTTTCGCTGACTTGCCACAGATACATGGGATCGCTGACAAGGATGGAAGGAATACAGTTCAGCTCCCGCCGGCAGACCTGCAGCGCCTTGCGGCAATTGCACAGCAGCGTAGGCTCATCAAATCGCTGGGTGGAGACAAACATTACCACATTATAGAAGCCGCCGAATTCGGTGCAGAAGGAATAGTCCGTATTATATAGCTCCAAGACGGCGTCCCGCATAAGATGGCGAAAGGCATACTTAATCATTTCGTCCTGCCAGTCCTGCTGTCCGCTCTGGGTCAGATCCACGGCGGACAGTACCAGACGATAGGCGCTGTCCAGGTCTATGGGCGTCAGAACATTTTTGGCAAGCAGCTTGGAAAGCCTCTCCTTTTCCTTGGGCAGCTCTCCGATGTAGAACTTGTGCATAATCTCGGAATTGGATTTTATGTCCCGGGGAGGCGCCTTTGCTGCGAGCTTCGCCGCAGCTTCCGCGATGGTTCGGGATATCTCCTCCAGATCGCAGGGCTTTGTCAGATAACGGAACGCATTGAAGCTGATGGAATCCCGGGCAAAATCAAAGGACTCGTGGCAGGTCAGCAGAATGAACAGAGCGTCGATCCCATTCCCGCGGATCCAGCGAAGAACCTCTATACCGTCCTTCACAGGCATTTCAATATCGCACAGCACCACATCAGGCTTATGCTCCAGGATCTGATCGATGGCCATCTGCCCATTATAGGCTCGCAGAATCCGGGAAAAGCCCAGCTGCTCCCAGTCGATCTGATGACAAAGCATATCAACGGTACTCAGATCATCGTCAACGATCAATATGGTATAGCTCATCCTTCGTGCTCCTTTCTCCGGGGGATGCGGATCTCAACACAGGCGCCGCCTTGGGAATTGTTGCCTAGCTGCAGCAGCCCTGGCTGACCGTAGATCAGTTCCAGGGTGGAGTCTACATTGCGGATACCAATGCCTCCGGCGGCACCGCCGTCAGGCTCCGGCCAGTTGACGCGGTTCAGCATTTTTTCCGGGAAGCCGGGGCCGTTATCCGAAATGAAGATGCTGGTACCATTCTCACCGGTATGGAATGTAATGCGGACATGGAGGGTGGTTTCCAGAGACATGGCATGTTTGATGGTGTTTTCCGCCATGGTACACACAGCAAGGTGCGGAACTTCCACCGGCTCTTCCGGCAGAACCCCGATCTCCAGACAGACACTGCCGGGGAACTTAATGTTCTGCATTTCGAAGTAGTTTCGGATATGGGCAAGTTCCTCCTGCAAAGGAACCATGCTCCGGGTAATGCGCATCATATATCGCATGTGCTTCGACAGGGCAAGGAGGTAGGTGCGGATATCGGCAATGCGATCCTGGTAGGTCATGCTCTGGATTGTGGTAAAGGCATTCAAATAGAAATGGGTGCGAATCTGGGACTGAAGCTGCCGGATCTGGGTCTGGCACTGCTCAACCTTGTTTTCGTACTCTGCTATTTTCAGATCCCGGATCTCAGCGGAGAATCTATTAAAGCCTTCGTTCAGCTGGCGGAACTCGCGGCACACTTGCCGCTCGGGGATCTGATAACCCAGATTGCCCTGCTGCACGGCCTGAAAGGCTTCCAGCAGTTCCCGGGTAGGCACCATCACTTCCTTTGCCAGCATCTTCTTCATGGCAACGAGCATGGCAACCACGAAGCTGGCCATAGCGCCCAGCAGAAGCACCCAGACGGACATATTTTCCAGCAAGGTTCGCAATGCCATCTGCCGGTAAAAAACTTCCAGCCGGTAATTGGAATTATCCAGCGCCTGCTCGATGGTATAAAAGGTCTTGGCACGGTGCTCGTATTCGTTTTGCTGGATGGCGGAGTCCCACTGTGATTCTGTCAGCACTGTCCGATCCATGATAACCTCTCCATCCGAATCAGAAAGGACGGCGCCCAGAACCCCGTTTTCTTCCAGCAGATTGGAGAAGATAGGCGCCTGTTCCACGCTGCGGAACGCGGCGATACAGTAGCCAAGAACAGATGCGGACTGATAGAAATAAAATTTCTGGCCGATTTGTATGATCTTCCACCCAGTAGAGGTAACCGTGCCGGTGACGTCCAGCTGTGTTGTGCGGAAATAACCATAGAAAGCGGCCATTTCCTGCGTTTGGCCGGTATCCGAAGCTGCGATGAGCAAAAGAGGACTGCACTGAACCACCAGAAAATCGGCGGCGGTGTCCGAGGCCAGCAGTTCGTTCATATACTGCTGCACATCCTGCCGGGAATTAGACCGGCGAAGAGGGTCCGCAGAGGACAGCTCACTGCGAAAGACCACTTTCCCCGCCATATCCTGCACTTGTTTTGCTGCATTCTCTGTTTCCTGGGACATCTCCATTAAGAATTCTTGCAGTATTTTCTCCTGGAGAAGACGATCCTGCTGAAACAGCTGGCGCAGATAGGCACAAAAAGCAACTGCCAGAAACAGGATTATGACCAGCAAAAGCGCCAGGGTCATGGTGATGGCAGCGTTAATCGCCGACTTTCGTTTCATCCGGAGCCCCTCCATTTCCTTTGATATAAATCCATAATACATTTTCTGCACAGTTTGTCAAGTCTACAGAAACTTCCAATTGTACAAAACAGAAAAAACAGAGTAGGAATTCAATAGAATTGGAAAAGCGCCATCCGTTATAGTATACACAGAGCGAAAAAGGAGGCGTGTCCCATTATGTACGATCGCAACGAATTTCCCAGAGTTACTCCCGAAGAAGTTGGTATCCCTTCTGCTGCAATTGCGGGATTTGTGGATGCCCTGGAGAACTCTGCGACACAGATGCACGGTCTGATGATCATGCGCCACGGGAAGATCTGCACCGAAGGCTGGTGGCAGCCCTATGCGCCGGGCAAGTGCCATACTTGCCACTCCCTCACCAAGACCTATATGGGAACCGCCATCGGCATTGCTGTGCGGGAGGGTCTCCTCAAGCTGGATGACCTGCTGGTGGATATTTTCCCGGAATATCGGGACGGCTCTACCCTGTCCAATGTGACGGTGCATCATCTGCTGTGCATGGGTTCCGGTGTGACCACCATGCCTCCTGCCAGCGAGGAATGGATCCGGGATTTCTTCCTGCAGCCCCAGGTCTATGCACCCAACACTGCCTATTTCTATAACAGTGCAGGATCCACGCTGCTGGGCTTTATTGTGCAGCGAGTGTCCCGCGAGCCTGTCTATCAGTATCTGAAGCCCCGCCTGTTTGACAAGATCGGCATTGATGCCCAGGTCTCCTTCCCCACGGAATCTGAGCCACGGTTCGACATGTGGGGGCACCGGATGCAGGCCACCACAGAAGATAATCTCCGACTTATGAAGCTGTATCTGGACGGCGGTGTTGTAAATGGCCAGCGGATCCTGGACGAGGAATATGTCCGTTTGGCAACCAGTGTGCAAAACGAGAGCGCAACGGAGTCCATCGGCAATCCTGCTGCAACCGACAATTTCCTGGGCTACGGCTATCAGATGTGGATGTGCAAGTACCCCGGCGCCTATCGCGCCGACGGCGCAGGCGGTCAGTTCGCCGTGGTGGTTCCCGATCTGGATATGATCATCTCCATCACCGAGTCCGCTGCGGGCGCCAAGGGCGCCCAGCAGACTCTGGACTGCATCTGGACGGAGCTGCTGCCTTATGTCACACAGGACGCTCTGCCGGAAAACAGCGGGCAGGCTGCCCGTCTGCAGCGGAAAATGCGTTCCTTGGCCATTGCGGCTCCCCGCTACGCGCCCTATTCTCCAGCGGCTGCCCAGGTCTCCGGTCGGGTGTACAAGCTCTGCAGGGGTCACTTTGACTTATATATGCGCGAGTGCATGGCGGACGATCTGACGGACGACTCCTATGGTACCCTGTGCTTCCGCTTCCGTCCCATGGGCTGCAGCCTGGAGTGGAAAGAGGGCGAAAACCGGGTCTGCCTGGATGTGTCCCTCGCAGGCGACTGGCGGAGAAACACTTTCCCGGTTCCCTTCTGCAATACGGAAGAATGCTACGCCGCCGGCTACTGGAGCACCGAGAATACTCTGGCAGTCACCATGAACTGGACGGAAGCCATGGTGGAAAAGAAGCTGCTGTTCCGCTTTTGCGAGAACGGTCTGGAGATCGAAGGCGCCGGCGACTATATGCCCGGCAATCTGGAGCGCGCCCGGCACATCCGGGCATCTGCCCATCTGGAAAGCTGAAAAGGAGGTAGCGCCGTGAAAATCGGAAAGAAAGGAACTTCCCGCCGCAGCCCCAGGCGCCGCAAGGATATTTTCATATATGCGCTGATGCTCCTGCCTGGCTGCATCTATCTGATCATCAACAACTATCTGCCCATGTTTGGTATCCTCATCGCCTTTAAGAAGGTCAACTTCTCCCTGGGCGTGTTCGACAGCCCCTGGGTAGGCCTCCAGAACTTTGAGTTCCTCTTTGCGTCCAAAGACGCCTACATCATCATCCGCAACACCATCTGCTACAACTTGGCGTGGATCGTTCTGGGCACCGTCGGCGCCATCATCATCGCCATCCTTATGGTGGAGATCGCCGAGAAAAAAATCGCAAAGATCCTGCAGCCGGTCATCTGCTTCCCCAATGTGATCTCCGCCGTCATTCTGGCATACCTGGTGTTTGCATTCCTCTCTCCTGCCAACGGCTTTATCAACAATACCCTGCTGGGGGGCAAGACCATCCGCTGGTACAGCGAGGCGAAGTACTGGCCGGTGATCTTGACCATTACCTATCTGTGGAAAAACCTTGGGTATCTCTCCATCGTGTATATGGCGGCCATCGCGGGTATCGACAAGTCTCTCTTTGAGGCCGCCAAGCTGGACGGCGCCAGCAAAATGCAGCAGATCCGGCTCATCACCCTGCCGATGATTAAGAATACCATCATCTTTATGACTCTTTTCGCCATCGGGCGGATCATGAGTTCCGACTTCGGTCTGTTCTACCAGGTTCCCATGAACTCCGGCATGCTGTTTCCAACCACTCAGACCCTGGACACCTATGTGTACCGTGCTCTGATGGATATCAAGGATGTGGGGATGTCCTCTGCTGCCAGCGTGTTCCAGTCTATCACCGGCTTCTTCCTGGTGGTTGGTGCCAATCTGGCAGTTCGGAAGGTCAGCCGGGAAAGCGCTCTATTCTGATAGGAGGAATGAAATATGTATCGTGATGCAAATGACCGCCGTTTCCAGCGATTCGCACTGATCGTCCTGGTTATCTTCGCCGTGATCTGCGCAGCACCCTTCGTCCTGATGCTCAGCGCTTCGCTGACCTCCGAGAGCGCCCTGGCTCTGGATGGCTACCGGTTCTGGCCCAAGGAGCTGAGTACCGTCAGCTTTCAGTATCTGTGGCAGAAGCGGGATACCCTGTTCCGCTGCTATGCCATCACCTTTGCCGTTACCATCATCGGCACCATTCTCAATGTGGCGATCACCTCTTTGATGGCTTACCCCCTCTCCCGGGAAAATTTCCGCTACAAGAACCTGTTTTCCTTCTTTGTGTTCTTCACCATGATCTTTAACGGAGGCAGCACTGCCTGGTATATCGTCTGGTCCTCCTTTTTCCACATCAAGAACACCTACTGGGCTATGCTGCTGCCCAATCTGCTAATGAGCAGCTTCAATGTACTGCTGGTGCGAAACTATTATGTTTCCAGTATTCCCGGCGCCATTCTGGAGGCCGCCAAAATCGACGGCGCCAGCGAATTCCAGATCTTTACCCATGTGGTGGTGCCGCTTTCTCTACCTGTTACGGCCACTGTCGCCCTGTTTTCCTCCCTGGCCTACTGGAACGACTGGATCAACGGCATGTACTTTATCTCCAAGCCGGAGCTGAATAACATCAATGTGTATCTGACCAAGTTGATGAACAACATTGAGATGCTGAAGAACTCCACCAATCTGACCCAGGGTATGTCCATGGCGGCTCTGGAGCTGCCCTCTGTGGGCATCCGTATGGCCATCGCCATTGTGGCGGTGGTGCCCATCCTGCTGGTGTATCCCTTCCTGCAGAAATATCTCATCAAGGGCGTTGTCATCGGCGCCGTCAAGGGGTGAGCGTATGGGTTATTCTTTCCTCCGCTCCACCCCAGAGGCGCAGGGCATCCCCTCCTCCGCCATCCTCTCCTTTATCGAGGAAGTGGAACGGGAGCATATTGAACTGAACGCCTTTATTCTCATGCGCAACAACTGTATCGTGGCAGAGGGCTACTGGTCGCCCTTTCGGGCAGGGGTTCCCCATCGACTGTTCTCCGCAGGCAAGGCTGTGGTGGCTCTCGCTGTGATGTTTGCCATCCAGGAGGGGTATTTCCGGCTGGAGACCCCCATCCCAGCGCTTCTCGGCAGAGAGATGCCCGAGGGCTATTCCGACCGCTGGAACCGGCTGACCATATACCATATGCTCACCATGCATACCGGTCACGGGGCGGACACCTTCGCAGCCATGCTCCTGGCTGAGGATCGAATTCAGTCCTTTCTCTCCCAGGAGCTGACCTATGAGCCAGGCACGCACTTCCTCTATAATAACGGCGTGCCGGATGTGCTGGGCTACCTGGTGCAGAAGTACACCGGACAGAATGTCTGCGCGTATTTGGACAGCCGTCTGTTCAAGCCTCTGGAGATGGACGGCATATACGCTGCGGACGGCCCCTTTGGCATTGAGATGCCCACCATGTGCACATCCACCCAGTCTATGCTGAAAATGACCTGCTTCCTTCGGGATAATGGCCGCTGGAACGGTAAGCAGCTGCTGGATGCAGAGTTGGTGCGCATGGCCACCAGCTACCTGGTTCCCTCCCTCCAGAACCCCGCGCCGGAGATTCTGGCGCTGGATACCATGTATGGCTACGGCTTCCAGATCTGGCGCAACAGCGTGGGCGGCTTCCGCATTGACGGCGGCAGGGGACAATTCGGCATATGCATCCCGGACAGCGGCCTTGTTATGGCCATTCAATCCAACGAGCAGGATCAGGACATCATCCCCCGTCTGGTCTGGAAGCACATCACCAACAAGCTCTTTGCCAACCCCATTGCCGGCAGTCCGGCAGATTACCGTACCCTGTGCAGCAAGCTGAACACCCTGAGCCTTGCTTTCCGGGATACCCGAGAGGGCTGCCGCGGAAGCTTCTCCTTCCTTCTTTCCCAGTCGCTGCTGGAAGTCACCCGGCTGGATGTAACGGCAGGGGAGCGGGTGATCCTAAAGACCGACTATGCAGGCGGTATGGAAATCGACTGCGGCACCCCCGGCAGCGGAAGCTGGGCGCCCTGTCCGCCGGGTTTTGCCTTTCCGGAGATTACGGACTCTAATTCCATCTCCATCCACCGTGCCGTTCCCGGCTGCGACCCCACCAAGGTGCTGGCCTGCTGCCGCTATAATGACCAGGGCGCGCTGGAGATTGTCTTCCGCAGCCACGGCTGGCTGGGCGGTTACTATCTGACCCTGCCCCTCAAAGATGCGGATACCCAGATCATCTGGGACACCGCCTACAGCTACAATGTCAGCCGCCGCAGCAATCCGTCTGTATCCCTCCAGCGGCGGGTCATGCCCGACCGAAAGCTGATCCCCGCCAAGCTGGGCTGAACACAATCCTTCAAACCAATTAGGAGTTGGTAACTTGAAACTGTATCTAAAGGATCGCGCTTTCTACAAGATCGTTCTGGGAATTGCCCTCCCTGTGGTGCTGCAGAGTCTCATCACCTCCGGCGTCAATATGATGGACACCCTGATGCTGACCGCCTACGGCGAGGCGCAGCTGTCCGGCGGCTCCCTGGCAAACCAGTTTATCAGCCTTTTCCAGTTCTCCTGCATGGGCATTGGCTTCGGCGCCGCAGTTCTTACCGCCCGGTACTGGGGCAGCGGAAACATGACGGCATTCCACAAAGTAACCACCCTGATGCTGCGGGCGTGCTTCGTACTGAGCGCTCCCTTTATCCTGGCATCCCTGCTGATCCCGGAGCAGATCATGGCATTGTATACCCCAGACGAAGCCATCATCTTTGAGGGCGTGCGGTATCTGCGGCTGAGCGCCTTTACCTTTATTCTCAACGGTCTGACCATTACCGTTTCTGCGGTGCTTCGATCCGCTCACAAGCTGAAGCTCCCACTGGCGGCTTCCGTTGTGGCGTTCTTTTCCAATGTATTCTTCAACTGGGTCTTCATCTTCGGCAAGCTGGGCGTACCCGCTATGGAGATTGAAGGTGCGGCGATTGGCACTCTGCTCTCCCGCATTCTCGAGTGCGGTATGGTGGTGGGCTATTTCCTTTTTTTCGAGAAGGATATCGGCTACCGCTTCCAGGCACTGTTCCTCCACTGCCGCGAATACTGGGCGGATTATATCCGCTTCTGCATTCCCGTACTCCTTTCGGACACTCTGCTGGGTCTGGGCAACAACATGATCTCCGTTCTCATGGGTCACATGGGCGGCAGCTATGTTTCTGCTTTTGCATTGGTCTCTCAGCTGACCCGCATGACCACCGTACTGACGCAGGGTCTGTCCAGCGCGGCCAGTGTGATCATCGGCAATGCGCTGGGGCGCCGCCAGAAGCAGAAAGCTTATGACATGGGCGTGACCTTTCTCATCCTGGCATCCGCTGTGGGTGTTATTGCATCCGGCATCCTCCTTGCCATTACTCCCATGTTCGTAAAGATCGGCACACTGACAGCGGAAACCCAGGGAGTTGCTATCCAGCTGATGCGCAGCGTCAGTGTTACCATCATTTTCAGTACGATTCAGTCCATTCTCACAAAGGGGGTTCTCCGGGGCGCTGGCGATACCCGGTTTCTCATGGTTGCGGATATCCTCTTCCTGTGGCTGGCATCCATCCCGCTGGGATATCTCGCGGGCTTGGTGTGGCACTGCTCCGCCTTTGTGGTATATTTGGCGCTGCACACCGACTGGATCATCAAGGCAGTCTGGTGCTCCCTCCGGCTGCTGGGCGGCAAATGGCTCAACTACTCGACGAAAGCGGAGGCTGTAACGCAATGAAATTTCTGGACATTGATGGAAAACTATGGGAGATTCTCCACATGCTGCTGGAGCTTATCACCCTGAGCGTGCTGTTCTTCCTGTTGTGCCTGCCCGTGGTCACCGTGGGTGCTGCGGCAGCAGCGGTAATGGAAACGGCACACCGCCATTTGACCCGGCAAGAGGATAACCTGCTGCCCACCTTCTGGGTCTCTTTTCGGAAGAATTTCCGTCCGTGTACCCTGTGCTGGCTTGCGACGGCACTGATTCTCCTGCTTCTGAAGGTGGATTTACAGATTCTGGAGGCCTTTGGCGGGCTGGTTTTTGTAGCTCTGTCGCCCCTGTGCCAGATCCTTACCTTTTATAGCGCAGCTGTCTTCCTTTGGGCAATGTGCTACCTTGCCCACTATGAAGATTCCTTCGGCAGAACGCTGCGAAATGCGTTTCTGCTTTCCCTCAGCAGCCCCCTTCGAACAGGGGGACTAATGGTTATGGTTCTGTTATCCGTATGGATATTCGAACTGGCTGGCCCAATTACCCTCCTCCTGCCCGGGCTTATCCTGTGGCAGGCAGACCGATTGATTCTGCCTGCTTACGAACGTCTGCAGCAGCAGGAATGCTGAAAGGATAACGACTATGAAAATTCAGGAAATCATCGCCGGTATTCCCGCTTATCATCCCGATACCGGCGAACAACGCGCCTGTGACGGCGCCTGCGGCGGCGATCCCAATGCAATCTCCACCACCGGCTGCCTGTATCAGCAATTATAAGCAGGGAGGAAGCGCTATGACCATCAATCTGAAAACCCTGCCCCACGGGGATATGCCCGGAGACAAAATCGCAATTGAGCAGCAGCATATTGACAAAGCCGAAAAGATCTATCCCCTCCTGCGGCAGCTGCTGCCGCAGGGCAAGTGCGTGGTCTGCGTGTGCGGCGGCTCCGGCGTGGGTAAATCGGAGATTGCATCCCTCCTTGCTGGGATGCTCCAGGCAGACGGCATCGGCAGCTATGTGATGAGCGGCGACAACTACCCCCATCGGATTCCCTGCGAAAATGACGCCGCCCGGGAAAAGGTCTATGCCGAGGGCGGACGGGAAGCTCTGCAACGCTATCTTGGCTCCCAGCAGGAAATCGATTTTGAGCTGGTTTCCGCCATCCTTGCCCGCTTCCATGCCGGGGCGCCGTCCATCCCCATGAAACGTATGGGCCGCACGCCGGACGCACTGTGGTATGACGATGTGGACTTCTCCCAGACCCAGGTGCTGATCCTAGAATGGACCCACGGAAACAGTGATAACATCCGGGGTGTGGACATCCCCATCCTCCTGAACAGCACTCCTCAGGAGACTCTGGAGCACCGCCGCAAGCGAAACCGGGACGGCGGCGTGGACAGCCCCTTCACCGCCATGGTGCTGGAGCTGGAGCAGAAGCAGCTGATGCGTCAGGCGCACAAGGCAAAAATCATCGTCACCAAGTCTGGCGAGCTGATTTCCTATCAGGAATACTGCCGCCTTATGGAGGAGGTCAAATGATGCTGCGGGATATTCGCCCTATGCTGAATGCCTACCCGGACAGCATCGGGCAGAAGCTGGAAGGCACAGTTGCGTTTCTGCGCCGGGAAGAACTGAAGGATGTATTTGCCTCTGTGTATATTCTCCCCAGCCTGTACCATTCAGACCTGGATCGGGGCTTCTGCGTTGTGGACTATAACCTGAACGAAGATCTGGCCACGGAAGCGGATCTTCGGAAACTCCGGGAGATGGGGCTTGATCTGAAGCTGGATATCGTTCTGAACCATGCCTCCGTCAAGTCTCCCCAGTTCCAGGATCTGCTGAAAAACGGCGAAGACTCCCTCTATCGGGATTTCTTCATCGACTGGAACCGCTTCTGGGAAGGCTGCGGCTATATGACAGAGGGAGGCTACCTTCAGCCCCGGGAGGAGTATATCCGGGATATGTTCTTCCGCAAGCCGGGGCTCCCCATCCTCATGGTTCAGTTCCCCGACGGACGGGAGGTACCCTACTGGAATACCTTCTATCAGAAGGTATGGCAGGAAGACGGCAAACGCTGCTACCTGGGTCAGATGGATCTGAATGTGAACTCCCAGAAGGTCTGGGAATTCTACGACGAGACCCTACAAAAGCTGGCAGACTACGGCGCAAAAATCATTCGCCTGGACGCCTTCGCCTATGCCCCCAAGGAGCCGGGCAAGAAGAACTTCATGAACGACCCGGACACCTGGAAACTGCTGGCGAAGGTTCGCACCCTTGCCGACCGCTATGATCTGGAGCTGCTGCCGGAGATCCATGCCAGCTATGCAGAGGGCGTCTACCGTAAGATCGCGGAGCAAGGCTATATGACCTACGATTTCTTTATGCCCGGTCTGGTAATCGATGCCATCGAGCATAAGAGCGGACAGTATCTGGCTGCCTGGGCACAGGAGCTGATCCACCGGAAGATCGGCACGGTGAGCATGCTGGGCTGCCATGACGGCATTCCGCTGCTGGATCTCAAGGGAATGCTTCCCGATGCGCGGATCCAGAAGCTCATTGATATTGTGGTCTCCCGGGGCGGGTATGTGAAGGATCTGCACGGCGCCAAAAATATCTACTATCAGGTGAACGCCACCTATTACAGCGCGCTGGGGGAAGACCCCCAGAAGCTTCTGCTGGCGCGTGCCATCCAATTGTTCATGCCCGGAAAGCCCCAGATCTGGTACCTGGATCTGCTGGCGGGAAAAAATGATTACGAAGCCATTGCCCGCGGCGGAGAGGGCGGGCACAAGGAGATCAACCGTACGAACCTTTCCCTTTCTGCCGCTGAAGAAGCCCTCCGGCAGCCTGTGGTCAGCGGTCAGCTGGAGCTGCTGCGGCTGCGCAATACCCATCCCGCCTTTGCCACAGACAGTGACATTCGCGTAGAAAGCCAGGGTCACCGGCTCTCTTTCTGCTGGCGTAAGGGCAATGCCTGCGCGCAGCTATATGCAGACCTGGATTCCTGCGAATATACTGTCCTTGTTTAACTGTTCCTCTGACCTAGCGAAGCCGCCTGGCCGGAAGGACGATGCGGCTTCGCTTATTTGCGCTGCAATATGTAGAGGACAGTTTTGAAAATGTATTTTCCGCAACATCTTACAAAAACAAAAGAATGCGGTACATACATTGATGTGCAGCGGGATGCTTTGCGGTACGATATCATCAGATGAAATCTTAGGAGGTTCGATTATGTCCGTGAAAATGCGTACCCGCTGCATCAACTCCATGACCAACTGGGAAGTGGAGGAATATCTCGACCGCAATGACATCGTAATTGTCCCTGTGGGAACCAATGAGCTCCATGGTCCCTGCCCTCTGGACTGCGAATATGTCATGGCCGAGGCTTTCGCCCGTCTGATCGCCGAGCAGGTTGACGGACTGGTTCTCCCCGGCCTCATCTACTATCATCCCGGCGCAACCCAGATTGGTCGCGGCACTGTCCACATGAGCATGAGCGACGGTTTCCGCCACATTACCGCCATTATGGAATCTCTGCTGAGTCAGGGCTTCCGCCGCCAAATCTACATTCCTGCCCACGAGCCCACCAGCCAGTTCCTGCTGGCAGCCTGCACCGAATTCTTCGATACCCATAAAGTTCCTGTGCTGCACTTGAATGTGATGAATGTTCTGGATAAGGCCGGCGCCTTTGCATATCCTCCCATGGGTAAGATCGGCGAGTACCACAGCGTTTCCACTGACGAGCAGATGGGCGACTTCGCCGTCATGACCGCTGCCTACAAGATCTGCAACCGTCTGCAGGACTTCCCCTGCGGTGCGGAGACCAACCGTCCTGAAATTCTGGACGGCTATCCCCACGAGGATCCCTGTTGGGAACCCCTGTTCCGAATCATCAACGCCGGCACCACCAGAGTCTCCGTCTCCCCCGCCTTTTATTTCTCTGATCCCTGTGAGCATGGCTTCGGCCCCCTGCCCGAGACCAGAGCGGACATCGAGCGGGAGGCCAAGATCGGCGAGAAATACCTGCGCGAGACCTTTGCGCGCTATGACTTCAACCCCATGATGGAGGATCTGCGCGCTGTCGACAGATACCAGAATACGGTGATTATGGAACGCTACGGCGATCGCCTGCCCAAAAACAAATGGTCTGACAACAAGGTCAGAAACATATAATACCCAAATTTATCGCCCGGAAAACAGCAGTTTTCCGGGTGCTCCCAAAGGAACCGATGACGCTGGTCATTCTTTTCATCCGCTGCCGGAATTTCCGGAATCTGCTGCCGCGGAGCAATCGAAAAAGGAAGCGGCACAACCAAGAAAAACACAGGGATATAGCGTTTTAACCGCCATATGGATTGCATTACAAACCCGGAGAATTGGCAAGCGCTTTCACAACATTTTTCTGAAGAACACAGCAAGACAGGGCTAGCGTAAACCGGCGCCCATCCACCATCGCCGGAGGAAGACAACAAAAAGGCGCGTGTTTTTACAGCCTTCAAACGCTGTAAGAACACGCGCCATGGTACAATTGGCGATACAGAACTTATAGTTTCTGCCAAAGAAAAACCAAATCGCAACCCAGCGAAGCGGTTGTGATTTGGAGAGGAGGAGCAAGGGAGGGGGCGGATAACGTCTTTTTTTGCCATGGGCATAAAAAGACGTCGGAGCAAAGCGGACTTTGCTCCGACGTGGTGCGGGCAACAGGACTCGAACCTGCACGCTTTTGGCAGTGGAACCTAAATCCACCGAGTCTACCAATTCCACCATGCCCGCATTGTTTCCGGTTCCATTGGGGGTGATTGCCATTTTACCACTTTCGCCTGCCCTTGTCAATGAAATTATGAACATTTCTCCTTGACTTTTGCACCCTTTCCGGCTAAAATAAATGCGGTATGGTGTACGCATTGGGAGGCTGCTTGCCTCAAGCGTTTCATTTTTATCCGGCGGAGCCGCCGGTTGGGTTATTTTGCGCCTCATGGCGTTTCTTTGTGCGATAGTTTCCGCCGGGGCTGCCCGGTGGGTTTTACTGCCAATTTTACAACATGGGGTCTCAAGCACCCGCCTGGTTGGCAATGCCAATTATTTATGAAGGAGGTGTGCTCAAAGGATATGGGACCGTTAGAAATCATATTGATCGTTCTGGCTGTGATCGTTCTGGCCGTGATCGCTTTCGCCATGGGTATCCTCTACCGCAGGAAAGTCGGTGAGCGGGAGATCGGTTCGGCGGAAGCGGAAGCCACCCGGATCATCAACGAAGCCATCCGCGGCGGAGAAAACCGCAAGAAGGAGATGCTTCTGGAGGCCAAGGACGAGATCCATAAATCCCGCAATGAGTACGAAAAGGAAGTCAAGGAGCGCCGCGCCGAGCTGACCAAGCAGGAGCGCCGCCTGGAGCAGAAGGAATCCACCCTGGACAAAAAGACCGAGGCTTTCGAGCGGAAAGAAGAAGAGTTGAACCGCCGCCTCAGCGAAGCGGCGCAGACTAAGGCGCAGGCAGAGGAGATCCGCAAGCAGCACCTGGCTACCCTGGAGAATATCTCCGGCATGACGCAGGAGCAGGCGCGGCAGGTTCTGCTGGAGTCCGTGGAGAACGACGTCCGTCATGACGCCGCTATGAAAATTAAGGAAATTGAGCAGCAGCTGAAGGACGAGGCGGACGACAAGGCGCGGGAGATCATCGCCACCGCCATCCAGCGCTGCGCCGCCGATCACTCTGCGGAAACCACCGTCTCTGTGGTGGCGCTGCCCAATGATGAGATGAAAGGCCGCATCATCGGCCGGGAGGGGCGGAATATCCGCACCCTGGAGACCATCACCGGCGTGGATCTCATCATCGACGATACCCCCGAGGCCATTACCGTGTCCAGCTTTGACCCGGTGCGCCGGGAGATCGCCCGGCTGGCGCTGGAGAAGCTGATCGCCGATGGCCGCATCCACCCCACCCGCATTGAGGACATGGTGGAAAAGGCGCGCCGGGAGGTGGATCGCACCATCCGCGAGGAGGGCGAACGCGCCTGCTACGAGACAGGTGTGCACAACCTGAACCCCGAACTGGTGAAAATTCTGGGACGGCAGAAATACCGCACCAGCTATGGGCAGAACGTGCTGAACCACTCCATGGAGGTAGCGCACATTGCCGGACTTATGGCGGCGGAGCTGGGCGTGGACGTGGCGCTGGCCAAGCGCGCCGGATTGCTCCACGACCTGGGCAAGTCCATCGACCATGAGGTGGAAGGCAGCCATGTGCAGCTGGGCGCGGATCTGGCGCGGAAATATAAGGAGAACCCGGTGGTGGTCAACGCCATCGAGGCGCACCACGGAGATGTGGAGCCAAAGACCATCATCGCCGTGCTGGTGCAGGCGGCGGACGCCATTTCGGCGGCGCGTCCCGGCGCCCGGCGGGAGAATGTGGAGAATTATATCCGCCGTCTCCAGAAGCTGGAGGAGCTTACCGGTTCCTACCCCGGTGTGGACAAGGCTTTCGCCATCCAGGCCGGCCGCGAGGTGCGGATCATGGTGAAGCCCGAGGAGGTCACCGAGGACAATATGATCCTCCTGGCTCGGGACATCGCCAAGAAGATCGAGGCCGAGCTGGAGTATCCCGGCCAGATCAAGGTGAACGTCATCCGGGAAACCAAAGCGGTGGAATTTGCGAAATAAAGAACTGCGGCCAGCGCCTGAAGGCGCTGGCCGCAATGCTTTTTTCCGCGCTTCCAAAAGGAAAACCGCCTGGAAAGCCATACAGCAGCTTTCCAGGCTTGCTTTTTCAGCTGCGGGGGACAGCGCCTCCGGCGTACTGCCCCCGGTGGAAACGGGGCTTGTCAATCGTACTTTTCAATGTTGACTGTGGCGATGGCGGAGAGATTCGGCGCGCCGGTCATCAGGTCTTGGGGCGCAGGAATCAGCATCATAAAGCCGTCCTTCCCATATCGCGCTTGATAGCCCTGGGCATATTTCTCCTCAACAGAAACGTGCTGCACCTGCCCAACGATCATGGCGGTGATTCCTGCGCCGCTGAGATCCTGTATCTCTTTCAAGGTACATTCCATGTGGAGGAACGCCTCTTCTATGACCGGCGCATGGATGGTTTTCGCCGTGGAAAGCGTAAAACCTCCCGCAGCAAACTCGTCCGTATCCAGGTCGTTGTGATGGATGGTCGCCACCAGTCTATCATAATCGCTTATGGGAAGAAAATTGATGCAAAAACATTTTTCCCGCTGAATATTGGCGTAAGTATGCGTATGCTGATATAAATTGCCCATGACAGCAAAGAAAGCCGTCCCATCGCCATGAAAGCAGCTCCACGCATGGAAGCAAACATTGGGCTTTCCGTTTTCTTTCCAGGTGGTAATGGCAAATAAAACCGTGGGGATGGCTGCAGTTACTTCAAAATGGGAAAACAGGGAAAATTCCTCTGGGTATGCAGGTCTGAAATACTGGGGAAATTCTTTTCCGATCTCTACTTTCATATGGATACCTCCCAAGGACGCCGGATTTTTTGCTTTGCGGTCGGGGATTGCCCGGCGGCGCGGGTCAGCCCTTCAAATTTTCCACGGCGGCGGGATTATTGGAAAGGATCGCGCCCAAAGTCCGGCATTTTTCAAAGTTTTGGCAGTCGCCGCACGTCCTTATGCCTTTTTCCACCGCGCACCGGCGGATGGCGCACATCTCCTGGCAGTATACCGTTTTTCTTCCGTCCCCACGGCAGCCGTCGCAGCAGATATGCTCCGGCAGAATAGGCGCGTGATTGAGCCTGGCCCATAGCTTTGCGGTTTTCTCCCGCAGCGCCTGGTCGTCATGGACTGTCGCCAGGTATGCGTCGCAGGCTTCACAGTTCAGCCCGCAATATGCGATGGGATTCTTCATGGTCAGATACCTCCTGAAATGGGTGATGCCGGACGCCTTACGGCGTCTGCCAATCCTTGCACACGTCCACCCAGCCGTCGGCGTGGGAATACCGCTCCAGCTCCGGGATGGTCAGGGGAATGGCGCTGTTGCCGCTTCCGGCGGCCGGGTACACCGTGTGGAAACGCTTTAGGGAGACGTCCAGATAGACGCGCACCCCCTCCTGGACGGCGAAAGGACACACGCCGCCGGCCTCATGGCCGATATACTGCCCCACCTGGTCAAAGGGGATCATTGCGGCCTTGGTATGAAACGCCGCCTTGAACTTGGGGTTGGCGATGCGGGCGTCCCCGGCCATGGAAATCAAAACGGGCTGTCCCCCCACCAGGAAGGACATGGTTTTCGCAATGCGGCCGGGTTCGCAGCCTACGGCCAGCGCCGCCAGCTCCACCGTCTCGCTGGACACATCAAACTCCTGAATCCTGCTTTCCAGGCCGAACTGCCGGAAATAATTCCGCACTTTTTCTATGGACATAATGCGCGCTCCTAAATGTAATGTTTACTCCGCCCGGATGACCCGAGCCCCCTGGAACTCCACGTGCAGGGGCAGCATATCCCAGTTGGCCTGGGTGACGGCAGGCAGCTTCCTGGCCAGCTTCTCCTCCAGCTGAGGATCCTGGGTGATGCACAGCAGGGTGGGGCCCGCGCCGGAGAGGCAGAAGGCCGCCCCTGTGGTGCGGATCAGCGCCTGAATGGCGTCAAAATCCGGGATCAGGCTTTTGCGGTAGGACTGGTGGAGCCGATCCTGCATGGCGTTGCGCAGCAGCTTTTCATCCCCCAGTTCCAGCGCCTTCAGCACCATAGCGCCGTGGGCGATGTTGTACACCGCGTCCGCCCGGGGCAGCTGGGTGGGCAGCACAGAGCGCGCCAGGGGCGTGGGCAGATCAAAGTCCGGTACCAGCGCCAGAAATTCCCAGTCGGGATGCAGGGGGAAATTTACGGTGATGGGCAGGCCGTTGTCCACCATGGAGGCGGTGAGGCCGCCGTAGAAGGCGGGGGCGAGGTTGTCCGGGTGACCCTCCATGGCGTTGGTGATGTTTAATAGACCCTGGGTGGAGAGCTTGCTCCCCCGGAGCACGTTGGCGCCTATGGCGCCCGCCACCAGCAGCGCGGCAGAGGAGCCAAGACCCCGGCAAATGGGGATCTGGGAAGAAATATGGATGCGCACCCCCGCCACCTCCTCGCTGAGGGATGCCAGCACCGCGCAAAAGGAGGTATAGGCCATATTGTCCGGCCCAGCGTAGGCTTCGTCGCAGCCGGTGATCTCCAGGCCGGACGCCGCTTCCTCAAAGGTCACGTCGGTATACAGGCTCAGGGCGCAGCCGAAAGCGTCGAAGCCGGGCCCTAAGTTGGCAGTGGTGGCGGGTACGCGGATGGTGACTCGTTTCATAGTGCTTCTCCTGTCTTGTTAAACTGATGGCTTCCAAAAATTGCGGCAGACGCATCCTACCGGCACAGCCCCTGCACCTGGGTCAGCATCTCTGCTTTCTCGATCACGGCAGTGTGCCGCTCCGGGAGGCGCTCCACAGCGGCCAAATTCTCCGGAATGGGGATGCCCGTCTTTCGCCGCAGCGCCTCCAGGTTGGCAAACGCATTCCGGGAGGGCGTTTCCCCCAGCGCCTCCAGCACGGCGGCGGGGAACTTATAGGGGGACGCGGTGGCCAGCACCGCCAAGGGGCGCTGGTCGCCGGCAGCGGCCTGATATTCTTCCGCCACCGCCCAGGCGGCGGCGGTGTGGGGATCCAGCAGATAGCCCTGCCGCTCCCACACCCGGCGGATCACGGCCATGGCCTGGCTGTCCTGGCAGAAGCCGCCGTAAAAATCCTGCTGGATTGTGTGCAGGATTTCCTTGGGCAGGGTATAGAAGCCTTGGCTGTGCAGCTGGCGCATCCATTCCCGAACCTGCGCGTCGCTGCTCATGAAGTAGAGCAGCCGCTCCAAATTGGAGGATACCAGAATGTCCATGGAGGGGGAAATGGTTCTGCGCAGGCTGCGGCGGCGGTCATATACCCCGGTGGTCAGGAAGTCGGTCAGCACATTGTTGGCGTTGGAGGCGCACAGCAGCTTCCCCACCGGCAGCCCCAGCTGCTTGCTGAGGTATCCCGCCAGGATGTTGCCGAAATTCCCGGTGGGCACGGCAAAGTTTACTTCCTCTCCCATCGCCACAGTCCCCCGGCGGAGCAGATCCTGATAGGTTTTGAAATAGTAGGTGATCTGGGGAACCAGACGGCCGATATTGATGGAGTTGGCGGAGGAAAGGCGGGTATTGCCCAGCTTTCCCTCCGGGCACGCGGCGAAAATGGCCTTCACTCCGGTCTGCGCGTCGTCGAAGTTCCCCCGGATGGCAAAAACGGACACGTTTTTCCCGGGCTGGGTCACCATCTGCGCCCGCTGGATGCTGGATACGCCCCCATGGGGATAGAATACGCAGATCTTTACCCCGGGTACATCCTGGAAGCCCCGCAGGGCGGCCTTGCCGGTGTCCCCGGAGGTGGCGGTGAGCACCAGGATCTCCTCCTGGACGCCCAGCGCCCGCCGCGCCTGCGACAGCAGCTGCGGCAGCATACACAGCGCCACATCCTTAAACGCGGAGGTGGGACCCCGGAACAGCTCCGTAACCGTGAACGCTCCGGCGGCTGCGGTGGGGGTCAGCTCCTCCGTCTCAAATTTCCCGGCGTAGGCGCGGCGCACCAGCGCCGCCATGTCCGGGATATCCGGCAGGAACGCCGTGAGGATCTGTTCGGCCATGGCCTGGGCGGACGGAGCGGCCAGACAGGCGGCCACATCCAGGCGCGGCATCGCCGCAGGGACGTACAGCCCCCCGTCCGGCGAAAGCCCCTGGAGCACCGCCTGCGCGCTGTCCGCCTGCACGGCGCGGCTGCGGGTGGAATGATAAAGCATGGCGTCCTCCCCTCCGAAAGCGCCGGATTCTTGCGAAAAATGCACAAAACCAGGGCTTTCTCCTGAAAATACTTGTTTTTCACCGCACTTGCAATTTGCTTGGGTATATGATATACTGTTTCCACAGAAAAAGCAAGTGTTTTCAGAGAGATTACATATGTCTTTCTTGGAATGATGCACGGCAGGAGGAATCGACCCCATGCGCATAGGACTGTTGGGATTTGGCACAGTGGGTCAGGGGGTTTACAACCTGACCAAGCCCCGGGGGGATATGGAAGTGACGCGGGTGCTCTGCCGCAGGGACTTGTCCCTGCCGGACGCGCGGGTGACCCATAATTTCACGGATATTCTGCAGGACGAAACCATCGATACCATTGTAGAGGCCATCGGCGGCCTGCACCCGGCGCGGGAATATGTGACGGCGGCCATCCAGGCCGGGAAGAATGTGGTCACCGCCAACAAGGCGCTGATGGCGGAATATTATGACGAGCTTATCCCCATGGCTCAGGCGCGGGGCGTGCTGCTGCGCTGTACCGCCTCTGTGGGCGGCGGCATCGGCTGGCTCTCCGAGCTGGAGCGGGTGCGCCGGATCGAGCAGGTCTTCCATGTGGGCGGCATTATGAACGGCACCTGCAACTATATCCTGGACGCCATGACCCGCCGGGGCTGGAGCTATGAAGAGGCGCTTTCCAGCGCCCAGCGGCTGGGATACGCCGAGGCCGACCCCACCACCGATGTGGACGGCATCGACACCCTGCACAAGCTGGTGATCTCCGCCAACGTAGCCTTCGGCGTGAGCCTGGACTTTGCGGGGGTATCCGCCACCGGCATCCGGCGCATCAGCCGGGAGGA
The DNA here is from genome assembly GCA_018715805.1 of Candidatus Faecousia intestinigallinarum. GTDB lineage: Bacteria > Bacillota > Clostridia > Oscillospirales > Oscillospiraceae > Faecousia > Faecousia intestinigallinarum. Next base: position 24,810 of record DVKX01000076.1, read on the forward strand.
TGTGGCGGCATTCCGAGAGCGGGGGCTTACCTGCAAGCTGGTGTCCTGCGCCCGGGCGAAAGGCGACTCCTACAGCGCCTATGTGCAGCCCACCCTGTACCCCTCCGGCGCGCCGGAGGCCAACGTGCCGGATAACTACAATCTGATTACCCTGGAGGGCAGCACCTCCGGCCGCCAGAGCTTCTTCGGCCAGGGGGCAGGCCGGTACCCCACCGCATACAATGTGGTGCAGGACTGCATGGATCTGCTGAACGGCCGGGGCTTCTACTGCCCCTACGGGGAGAAGCAGCCCGTCTGCAACGACGACGCCCTGCGCTACTATGTCCGGGGCGGCAAGGACGCCTGGCTGGAAAAGCACCAGGTGGAGAGCTGGGGGGCGGCCGTGGTGACGGATAAGGTGCCGGTGTCGGCGATGCACGCCTGGCTGAAAAAGCACCCTGGGGCGTTCATTGCCGCCCTGCCGGATCAGGAAAGAGGAGACTACAAGTGCTGAAAGTGACGAAATTCGGCGGATCCTCCATGGCTTCCGCCGAGCAATATAAAAAGGTGCGGGACATCGTCCTCAGCGACCCGGCGCGCCGGGTGGTGGTGGTGTCCGCCGCCGGAAAAAAAGACAAAAACGACCATAAGATCACAGACCTGCTCTACCTCTGCTACGCCCATACCCGCTATGGGGTGGACTGCGGGCAGGTGTTCGATATGATCACCTCCCGGTATTTCGAGATCCGGGACGCGCTGGGTCTGCAGGTGGATCTGGAGACGGAGTTCGCCGTACTAAAAAAGCGGCTGGACGAGAAAGCCGTCAGCCAGGATGAGCTGGTAAGCCGGGGAGAATATTTCTCCGCCCGGCTGATGGCGGCCTATCTGGGTTTCCAGTTCGTGGACGCGGTGGACTGGGTGAAGTTTAAGATGGACGGCAGCGTAGACCAGCCCGCCTCCTATGCCGCGCTGCGCCGCCAGGCGCGGGGCGAGGGGGTGGTGACCCCCGGCTTCTATGGGCTGATGCCCGACGGACAGGTGCACACCTTCTCCCGGGGCGGCAGCGACATCACCGGCAGCCTGGCCGCCGCCGCCCTGAACGCCAGCGTGTATGAAAACTGGACGGACGTCTCCGGTATTCTCATGGCAGACCCCCGGATCGTGGAAAATCCCCAGGCCATCCCGGAGGTGACCTACGATGAATTGCGGGAGTTGAGCTACTCCGGGGCGCAGGTGCTTCACGAGGGGGCGATCTTCCCGGTGCGGGAGAAGAACATCCCCCTGAATATCCGCAACACCAACGCCCCGGAGGACCCGGGCACCATGATCCAGGAGCAGTTTGATACCGACGCCGACCCCAGCCGCTTCATCACCGGCATCACGGGGAAGAAGGATTTCTCCATCGTCTCTATGACCAAGCGGGGCATGAGCAACCAGGTGGGCGTGCTGCGAGCCATGCTCAGCGTGTTTGAGCGCCACGGCATCTCCATCGACTATACCCCCAACGGCATCGACAACGTATCCGTTGTGGTACCTACGGAGTCCATTGCCGCTTGCCTGTATAATATCCTGGCGGAGATCCAGCAGGAGGTGCGGCCGGACAGCCTGGACGTTCACGACCAGATCGCCGTGGTGGCGGCGGTGGGGCGGAAGATGGCTTTTCGCCCAGGCATTTCCGGAAAAATTTTCGCAGCGCTGGGGCAGGCGGGCATCAATATCCGCATGATCAACCAGGGGCCTGACGAATTGAACATCATCCTGGGGGTGGATAACCGGGACTTCTCCCGCGCCATCCAAGTACTCTACGACAGCTTCGCAAAATAAGTCTGATTCCAAACGGGAGGCATACATGATGAAAGAATATACCATTGCCATTCTGGGCGTCACCGGCGCGGTGGGGCAGGAGATGCTGAAGGTTCTGCAGGAGCGGAACTTCCCTGTGAAAAAGCTCGTTCCCCTGGCCAGCGGCCGCAGCGCGGGGAAAACCGTCTCCTTCCGGGGGGAAGCGCTCCCTATTCAGGAGGCCGGCGCAGCCGCCTTCCAGGGGGTGGATATTGTGCTGGGCGCGGCGGAAGCCCCCATTGCGGAGCAGTTTGCCCCGGCAATTACGTCGGCGGGCGCGGTGTTTGTGGACAATTCCTCCGCTTTCCGGATGGCGCCCGACGTTCCCCTGATCGTGCCGGAGGTAAATCCGGAGGATGTGAAGCGCCACCACGGCATTCTCTCCAATCCCAACTGCTCCACCATCATCACCGTCACGGCGGTGAACGCCTTGAACGCCATCACACCCATTCGCTCCATGACCGCCTCCACCTATCAGGCGGTGTCCGGCGCGGGGGCGGGAGGCCCCGTGGAGCTGATGGAGGAGGTGCGCGCTTTGGGGCACGGCGGAAGCTATGAACCCAAGGTGTTCCCCTATCCCATTGCTTTCAACCTGATTCCCCAGATCGGCGGGGAACAGTTCGCAGGCTATACCAGCGAGGAAATGAAGATGCAGAACGAGGGGCGGAAGATCCTCCATCTGCCGGAGCTGACGGTGAGCTGCACCTGCGTGCGGGTGCCGGTGGTGCGCAGCCATTCCATTTCCGTCTCCTGCCATTTTGACCGTCCGGTACCGGTGGAGCAGGCGCGGGAGGCCATTGCCGCCGCCCCGGGGTGCAAGCTGATGGACGATCTGGCCAACCTGGTCTATCCCATGCCCCTGGATACCTCCGAGCAGGATTTGGTGTATGTGGGGCGGATCCGCCCCGACCTCACCGACCCCAACGGACTGTGCCTGTGGTGCTGCGGCGACCAGGTGCGCAAGGGCGCGGCCACCAACGCCGTGCAGATCGCGGAGCTGCTGCTGTAAACGACAGTGCTCCCGCTTCCATGGCAGCACGTTTTCCTGGATATAACCGCTTTCCCCAGCCTGTCATTCAGGCTGGGGATTTTTTCCGGAAAGAAAGCCCCTAAAAGCCGAAAAAACGGTTGCATTTCCCGGCATTATGTGCTATATTCCAATGTTGAGATTTATTTTTGTGTTGAAAAGGGGAAAGACCTTTATGGCATCTCAAGAGAACATTCGCAATATCGCCATCATCGCCCATGTGGATCACGGAAAGACCACCCTGGTGGACGAAATGCTCAAGCAGGGCGGTATTTATCGGGAAAATCAAGCGACGGTGGAGCGGGTAATGGACTCCGGCGACCTGGAGCGGGAGCGCGGCATCACCATCCTGGCCAAGAACACCGCCGTACACTATAAAAACATCAAGATCAATATTGTGGATACCCCGGGGCACGCCGACTTCAGCGGCGAGGTGGAGCGGATATTGAAGATGGTCAACGGCGTGCTGCTGCTGGTGGACGCCGCCGAGGGTCCCATGCCCCAGACCCGCTTCGTGCTGCAAAAGGCGCTGGAGCTGGGACACCGGGTCATTGTGGTGGTGAACAAGGTGGACAAGCCCGACGCCCGGGTGCATGAAGTGATGGACGAAGTGCTGGAACTACTGCTGGATCTCAACGCCACCGACGAGCAGTTCAACTCCCCTACGGTGTTCTGCTCCGGCCGCCAGGGCACGGCCTCCTACGGCCCCGATGAGATGGGCAAGGATCTGACGCCCCTGTTCGAAACCATCGTGGACTATATCCCCGCCCCCCAGGGGGACGCGGACGCGCCGCTGCAAATGCTGGTGAGCTCCATCGATTATAATGAATATGTGGGACGCATTGCCATCGGCCGCATTGAGCGGGGCACCATCCGGGTGAACCAGGAGGTGGCCATCTGCGACTACCACCATCCCGAGGAGAAGGAAAAAGGCAAGGTGGTGGCGCTGTACGCTTTCGACGGCCTGGGCAAGACCCCCATCCAGGAGGCCGGAGCAGGGGAGATCGTGGCGCTGTCCGGCATTGCGGGCATCAATATCGGCCACACCCTGTGCGCGCCGGACGCGGTGGAGCCGCTGCCCTTTGTGAAGATCTCCGACCCCACCATTGAAATGACCTTCTGCGTCAACGATTCTCCCTTTGCGGGCAAGGAGGGCAAATTTGTCACCTCCCGGAATCTGCGGGAGCGTCTGGAAAAGGAACTGCTGAAGGATGTATCCCTCCACGTCACCGAGCAGGGCACCGACGCCTTCAACGTGGCCGGGCGGGGCGAAATGCACCTGTCCATCCTGATGGAGACCATGCGCCGGGAGGGCTTTGAGTTCGCCGTGTCCACCCCCCGGGTGCTCACCAAGGTCATCGACGGCGTGGTGTGCGAGCCCATCGAGCGGATGGTGGCGGACGTGCCCGAGGAGAGCATGGGCGCGGTCATCGAGAAAATGGGACGCCGGAAGGGCGACCTGCTGGGCATGACCCCCATGGGCAGCCGCTACCGGCTGGAGTTCCTGGTGCCCTCCCGGGGTCTGTTCGGCTACCGCAGCGAATTTCTGACGGACACCCGGGGCGAGGGCATCATGTCCTCCGTCCTGGAGACTTACGCCCCCATGAAGGGGGAGATCGAGCGGCGGCTCACCGGCTCCCTGATTGCCTTCGAGTCCGGGGAGGCCTGCTCCTACGGCCTCTACAACGCCCAGGAGCGGGGCAGCCTGTTCATTGGCCCGGGCACCCAGGTGTATGCCGGTATGGTGGTGGGCATTTGCAGCCGGAACGAGGATATGACCGTAAACGTGTGCAAAAAGAAGCAGCTTACCAATATGCGCGCCGCCGGCTCCGACGAGGCGCTGCGCCTGACCACCCCCCGGGTGTTCTCCCTGGAGCAGTGCCTGGAGTTTCTGGCAGACGACGAGCTGCTGGAGTGCACCCCCAAGAGCCTGCGCATTCGCAAGCGGGAGCTGGATCACGCCGCCCGGATGCGGCAGGTGATGAAAAAGCGGAGCCAGGGATGAAGCGGGTTCTGGCGATTCAGAGCCTATCTGTGGTAGGCCGCAGCGGTCTGGCAGTGATGGCTCCGGTGCTGAGCAGCATGGGCTGCCAGTGCTGCCCCCTGCCCACCATGGTGCTCTCCGCCCACACCGGGTTCCCCAGCCCGGAGAAGGTGGACATTTCCCGGTATATCCTGGACTTTTTTCCGTATTATCAGCGGCAGGCCATCCGCTTTGACGCAGTGATTCTCAGCTACCTCCCCGACCCCGGCATGGTTCCCGCGCTGGGCGCGGCGCTGCCCAGGCTGGGCAGTCTGCGGATCTTCGACCCGGTGCTGGGGGATCACGGTAAATTCTATTCCGGCATGGGGCAGGGGCACGCCGCCGCGTGGCGGGCGCTGTGCCGGGACGCGGATATTCTGCTGCCCAACCTGACGGAAGCGGCGGCGCTCACCGGCCTGCCCTACCGGGAATGTGGGGACATGGAGTATCTGCGTACGCTTGCCCAAGGCCTGCGGGCGCTGGGCGCGAAGCAGGTGTTTCTTACCGGCGTCCCCTGGGAGGAGGGCGTCACCGGCTTTTTCTTCCGAAACGGGGAGGGGGAGTTTGTCCATCGGCAAAGGCGGATCTCCCCCAGCCTGCACGGCACCGGAGATCTGTTTACAGCCGCCGTGGCCGGAGGCGTGCTCCGGGGACTGGGCGCGGCGCAGGCGGGAGTTCTGGCGGCGGCATTCGTGGCAAAATGCCTGGAAAAAACGCCCCAAGCCACCCTTTTCGGGGTGGAATTTGAAAAAATCCTGCCCTGGCTGGCGGAAAATGCCGGGGAAAGCAAAAAAAGCAGTTGACCCGCCACCACTTTTCGGTTATAATACTTTAGCTATGCTATGTTTTGCTACGGCCATCCGGCTGTTGAGCATATTGATCCCTTTTGACAGGAGGTGTTCCAATTATGAAGCGTACCTATCAGCCCAGCAAGCGTCACAGATCCAAGGTTCACGGTTTCCGGAAGAGAATGGCTACTTCCAACGGCCGCAAGGTGCTTGCCCGCCGCCGTGCCAAAGGCCGCAAGGCTCTGACCGCCTAAGCGCCGCGTGGATGGGCGGTATCTAGGCTGCTCACTGCGAAACGGGAGTTCATGCGGGGTGATGGATTCGCCCCGCTCCCTTTTTATAGGGGCTTCCCAGGAGGAAATGCTATGAAGTTTTCCACTTCTCTAAAACTGAACCATGTCTTCCGGCGGCTGTACGCCACCTCCGGATATGCCAATGGGCTGCTGGTGCTCTATGCCCGGCGCAATCGCCTGGGATGCAACCGGGTGGGCGTCACCTGCGGAAAAAAGCTGGGGCACGCCGTGGTGCGCAACCGTACCCGCCGCCGGCTGCGGGAGGTATACCGGCTGAACGAGGCGCGGTTCACCCCCGGATGGGACATGGTGGTGGTGGCGCGGCGCAGGGCGGTGGACGCCTCCTTCGCCCAGCTCCAGCAAAGCTACCTCTCCCTGGCCGGGAAGGCTGGGCTGCTGGTTCCGGAGGATGCGCCGTGAAAAAAGCAATGCTATGGCTCATCCGCTTCTATCAGCGCTGCATTTCCCCCGCTGCGCCGCCCAGATGTCGCTTTTATCCCACCTGCTCGGCCTACGCCTATGAGGCTATCCAAAAATACGGAGCCTGGAAGGGCGGCTATCTGGCTCTGCGGCGGCTGCTGCGGTGCCATCCGTTCTACAAGGGCGATCATTTCGACCCCGTTCCCTAAGGAGGATCGTCAATGCTTGCATTCAACCTTTCCGACATCATCACCGTGCCCTTTGGCTACATGATGAATCTCCTCTATCTGCGCACCAATAACTATGGCGTGGCTATGATCCTGTTTGCCGTGATCGTGCAGATGGTGCTTATGCCCATCACCGCCAAGAGCAAGAAGAGCATGATGAAGATGTCCCGCGTGACCCCGCGGATTCAGGAAATCCAGAAAAAATACGCCAACGACCAGCAAAAGCAAAATGAACAGATTCAGGCTGTTTATAAGGAAGAGGGCGTGGGCATGATGGGCGGCTGCCTTTGGTCGCTGGTGCCCCTGCTGATTCTCTTCCCCCTGTATGCCGTCATCCGGCAGCCCATCACCTATATGCTCCACGAGAGCGCCGAGAGTGCCGCCAAGATCGTGGAGACGATCCGTGCCGCCGCGCCGGAGCTGTTCTCCGCCAATACCTATTACGACCAGGTGATCGCCGCCCAGATGATTCCCCAGTTTGCCGAGCAGCTCCGCGCCGCCATCCCCAATATCAGCGCCGAAACCCTGGCGGGCATTAATTTCGGCTTCCTGGGCATCAATCTGGGCGCGGTGCCCCAATTCAACGTATTCGCCGCCACCTGGGCTTGGGACTGGGCGCACATCGGCGCGTTCCTGGTGGCGCTCAGCTCCGCAGGCAGCCAGGTGCTGTCCATGTGGGTGAGCCAGAAGCTCAACGACTCTGTAATCACCGATAAGGACGGCCTGCAGGATAAGGAAACTGCCAAAAACTCCCAGCAGGCGCAGAGCAGCAAGATCATGATGTGGATGATGCCGTTGATGTCCTTATGGATCGGCTTTACCGTGGCCGCAGGACTGTCCCTGTACTGGTTCGTGAGCGGCATGGTGCGCATGGTGCAGGATGTGATCCTCACCAGGCACTACCGGAAGATCTATGACGCCGAGGACGCCGTCCGCCTGCAAAAGCGGCTGGAACGGGAACGGGAGGAAGCGGAAAAGGAGCGCCAGCGCGCCGAACGCCGCGCCGCCAACCCCGACGGCATTACGGAAAATACCAGCAAGAAAAAGCTGCAGCAGAAGCAGCAGCGGGAGCAGGAGGCGGCCAAGGCTGCCGCCGCCAGGGAATACGCCGCCCGGAAGGGTGTGCAGCGCCCAGCGGAGCCGGAGGAGGATGCGCCTCTGTCCGGCGTGAAGGAACGCCCCAACTGCAAGGGGCGCGCCTATGACCCCAACCGCTACCGCACTACGGAGGATTAAACTATGGAAAAGACCATTGTGACCACCGGAAAAACCATTGACCTGGCCATCGAGGCCGCGCTGGCGCAGCTGGGGCTGGATCGGGACAGCGTGTCCGTGCAGGTGCTTGCCCAGGCAAAAACCGGCTTTCTGGGCTTCGGCGCCCAACCTGCCAAGGTGCAGGTGACCTATGAGGCGCCGGATCCCGCGCCGGCGCCGGAAGCGCCGAAAACCGCTCTGTCCGCCGCCTCCCGCAGCAAAAAGAAGCCCGCCGAGGCGCTGAGAAAGCCCCAGCCGGCCGAGAAGCCTGCCGCTGCGCCGGACAAGCCTGCGAAACCCCAGGCTGCGCCCGCCAAGGCAGAAAAGCCGCAGGCAGCGCAGGCGCAGGCGGAAAAGCCCAAGGAAGCGCCCGCCAAGCCTAAGAAAGAGCGGGAACCCCGCGCCGCAGAAGCCCCCAAAGCGCCAAAGGTCTACGTTCCGGCGGAGCCGGGCAGCGTGGAGGAGAAGATCGAGCAGTTCCTCTCCGGCCTGATGACCCACATGGGCTCCCAGGCTGTACCCCATGCCTGGAAGGAAGAGGACGGCTCCTATCAGGTGGATATGGTGGGAGACGACCTGGGCTACCTGATCGGCCGCCGGGGCGATACCCTGGACGCCATCCAGCACCTGTGCAACTATGCTGTCAACCGAGAGGTGGACGGCCATGTGCGGATCCATGTGGACGCGGAGGAGTACCGCCGCAAGCGGGAGGAGTCCCTCCGGCGCTATGCCCGCAAAAAGGCGCAGCAGGTATTGAAGCAGCGCCGCCGCACCACCCTGGAGCCAATGAACGCCTACGAGCGCCATGTGATCCATGCCGCCCTGCAGGACATGGACAATATCATGACCCATTCCACCGGCACCGAGCCGAACCGCCGGGTGGTCATCGAATACCAGCGGTAACGAACATAAAAATCCCCCCGGATAACAGTCCGGGGGGGATTTTATACTGCCCGGGCGCATTTCCCCATGGGGCTGCCAGGCTTTCCATCGCCGCAAAAACGCCCGTCCGGAAAATTTCCCGGGCGGGCGCTGGAACTTAGTACAGGATTCTGGCGGCAAAGACCCGCGCGGCGCCGTCCTCCTCCTGGGAGCGCTGGGCTTCCACCAGCAGCTGTTCATCCTTCAGCTCCCAGCTCAGGCGCAGCGCCTGCCCTTCCTTTGCCTCGCTCAAATAGCATACGGTAAATTCCCTGGCGCTGTGCCCCCGGTGGAAAGCGCTGGGCAGCAGATCGTCGATCCAATCCAGGTAGCGGGTGTTGTTCATATGTCCGTTGCGATCCAGATCGGTGAAGCGCACCCGCCGCACCTCCTCTCTTCCCAGCACCTTGGGCAGCAGGGAATTGGGGCTGGCCAGCTCCAGACCCCGCAGGGTGCCTTGGACGCTGATGCCGCTTTTGCCCGGCAGGATCATGTTCCGGGTATCCAGATCCATGAGCACCCACAAGCTGATGGTGCGCAGGCACTCGTTGCCCGCTGCATCGTAGACGATCATGGAGCGGGGATAGGCCACCCGCGTGGTGGGCATGGGCCATGTCTCCACGGTAATGGTCTCCCCCAGCATGGGCAGCCGGGTGATCTGGCAGCGGTGGCGAATCACCGCCCAGAACAGCCGCCGCTTGGCCAGGCGCTCATAGGTGAGATCCAAAATGTCGCAGTGCCGCCCGGCCACTTCCTGCGCCAAATACAAAATCTGCGCCGGACGGAGGCGGCAGAAAGCGTCCGTCATGCCGTCCTCCACTACAAATTCCCGGCGATAAATGGGTTCCATATACATTCCCTCGATTCTACGAATTTCCTAAAAACTCGGTGACGGTCAGCGTCACCCGGTATTGCTTGCCGCCCCGGTAGATGACCGCCTCCAGGGTGTCGCCCACCTGATAGGAGTAAAGCAGCTCCGTCAGCGATTCCTGATCCACAACGGCTGTGTCGTCCAGGCACAGCAGGATGTCTCCCTGGGCAATGCCCACCTCCGCCGCCGCGCTTCCGGCGGCAACATCGGTAATATAGGCGCCTGCGGGCAGCCCATAGTAAAGCTGGTAGAAGCGGGATACCTCCTCCACCTCCAGCCCCAGCGTCGGCCGTCCAGACACATAACCCTGGCGCAGCAGCTGGTCTACGATCTCTTTCACCGTGGTGCTGGGGATGGCAAAGCCCAGACCCTCCACGCCACCGGCGCTCATTTCGTCTCCCACCTTCATGGTGTTGATACCGATGACCTGCCCGTAGCAGTTAATCAGCGGCCCGCCGGAGTTGCCCTCGTTCAAGGCGGCGGTGGTCTGGATCAGGGTCATGGTGCGTCCGCCCACGGTGATGTCCCGGTTGATGCCGGAGATAATGCCGTCGGTCATGGTGCCCCGCAGCTCTACCCCCAGGGGATCGCCGATGGCCGCCACCGTGTCCCCCACCCGCAGCGTGGAGGAGTCTCCGAATTCCACCGGCGTCAGGCCGTCGGCGGCCACATACAGCACCGCCAGATCCGTCATGGGATCGCTGCCCACCAGGCTGGCTTCCCGGGTCTGCCCGTCGCTGAAGATCACGGAAATGCTTTCCCCTGCTTCCACCACATGGTAGTTGGTGACCAGGTAGCCATCGGCGGTGAACACCACCCCTGTGCCGCTGGAGGCGGCGCCGCTTTCATCCCGGCTGGTGATGGACACCACCCCGGAAATATTTTTTTCATAAATCTCCTGGAAGGAAAGACCGCCCTCCTGGGAGATGTTTTCCACGCTCTCCGGCGCCTGGTGCAGTTCAATGGTCACATCGCCGCCCACCTTCTGCCATGTTTCCGTGGCTGGCGCGGCAGGGGAGGAGAACTGCGTCTCCGGCTGCGTGGCTTCGGCGGGCTGGGTGCCGATGAGCGCCAGCGCGTCCTGGTTTGGCTCGGGGGCGTCCTGCATCTGCTGGAACAGCCGGATATTCAAAACGCCCAGGGCGCTGGCGATCCCTCCCAGGAAGATCACCGCCGCCAGCAGCCCGGCAATCAGTCCGCCGTGGCTTTTGGGGGGCTGGGTTGAGCCGGTCTGGTACACGCCGCACTCCCAGGACTTCTGTTCCGGGGCGGATTCGGAATATTCAGGCCACTGATCATCCCAGTTCTTATGCGGATGTTTCACCCTGCGCACCTCCTTTGCCATGGGTTGCTCAATTCACCAGGGGCAGGGTGAAGGTGAACTCCGTTTTCCCTTCCCGGCTGGTGACGGAGATGTCCTCTCCGTGGGAACAAATAATGGTTTTTACAATATACAGCCCCAGACCCCATCCGTCCCGGTTCTGGGAGCGGCTCTTATCCAGCTTATGGAAGCGGTCAAATACCAGGGGCAGCTCCTCCGGCGGGATGGTATCGCCGTCGTTGGCCACGGAGACATACACCTTTGTGCTGCTCTCCCGGAGCTTCAGGCACAGCTTTCCCCCCTGGGGGCAGAACTTTACCGCGTTGTCCACCAGGTTATAGACCACCTGGGTGATGGAATCCCGATCGGCGCGGGTATACACCGGGTGCTCCGGCATGGCCACCTCCACCTCCAGCCCCTTGCCGTTGATCTTCTGCTCAAAAGTGATGAGCACCTGCCCCAGGCACTCGCACAAGTCGAAGCGGCTCTTCCGCTCGTCGGGGATGCCCCCTTGATCCAGCCGGGAGATGTCCAGCATACTGCGCACCAGGCGGCTCAGGCGCTTCGTCTCGTCGGACACCAGGCGCATATAGTGCTTCTGCCGCTCCGGGGGGATGGTGCCGTCCAGCATACCGTCCACATAGCCGCCGATGGTGGTCATGGGGGTCTTTAATTCGTGGGACACATTGGCCACAAATTCCTGCCGCTGATACTCGCTTTTTTCCAAATAAGAGGCCATGTTGTTAAAGGCCAGCGCCAGCTCCTCCACCTCCCGGGGGTGGCTGCCCTTGAGCTGCACCCGCGCTTTCAGATCGCCGTGGCCGAAGGCGTTGGCGGCCTTGGCCAGCTGCTGCAGGGGCTTGGCCTGGCGGCGGGCGTTGATGGTCATGGCCACCACCGCAATGGCGATCACCAGCAGCGACACAAAGAGATAGATGTCCGTAGCCTGCTTCAGCACTTTCATCGTAGCCGCCATGGGGCTGGACACCATCACCAGCCCCACAGGGGTGCTGGTGACCGCATCCAGAATGGGGACGGATACGATATAGCGCGCCTGGTCGTAGATAGGCTCCATGATCCCCGTGTCCCTGGCCACGCCCTGGGTGAATACCCGCTGGAGATATTCGCTGTTCACCACCATGCCCTGATGCTCGCAGCCAAAAGGCGCGTCAGAGCACAGCAGCAGCTGCCCCTGCTGGTCGCAGATCATGGCGTCTGCCCCGGATACTTGGGAGGAGACGGTGAGGTTGATGAGAAAATCCGTGCTGTCCAGATTTCTGTCCAGGTAATATGCCTGCGCCAGCGCCGCAATGGTGGAGGCGTCGTTCTCCAGACCCTCCATTGCGTTGTCCTCCAGGTAGCTGCCCAGCAGCGCCCGAAAGGAAGTGCCCACCAGCAGCATGGCGGCCAGGAGCATGATGGCCGCCGGAAAAAAATTCCGGCTGAATGTGGATTTCATTGGTTGACCTCGAATTTATAGCCCACGCCCCACACGGTTTTCAGGCACCACTGGTCAGAGGCGCCCTCCAGCTTTTCCCGCAGGCGCTTCACATGTACGTCCACCGTCCGGGAATCGCCGAAATAGTCGAAGCCCCACACCTCGTCCAGCAGCTGGTTCCGGGTATACACCCGGTTGGGGGAGGAGGCCAGATAGTAGAGCAGCTCCATCTCCTTGGGGGGCGTATAAATCTTTTCCCCCTTTACCGTGAGGACGAACGCATCCATATCGATAATGAGGTTGTCGAAGGTCAGCCTGCGCTCCTTCTTCTCCGCCACAGCTCCGGAGGTGCGGCGCAGCACCGCCTCGATGCGCGCCAGCACTTCTTTCATTTCAAAGGGCTTGGTAATGTAATCGTCCGCGCCGGTTTTCAGTCCGGCCACCTTGTCGTCGGTCTCGCCCTTGGCGGTGAGCATAATCACCGGGGTCTTGCTCTCCGCCCGAATGGCGCGGCAGACCCCCCAGCCGTCCATCACCGGCATCATCACGTCCAGCAGCACCAGGTCGGGCTTCACCGCCCGGAATTTGTTCAGTCCCTCGCCGCCGTCGTAGGCCACGCTGACGCTGTAGCCCTCTTTTTCCAGATACATCTGCAAAAGCTCGGAAATATTGCGGTCGTCTTCCACGATCAATACGGACACTGCCATAGGATACCCCTCCTGTTTTGTTCTCTTTTCCCTTATTATAGTCCGTTTTTGGGAAATCGCATGAACAATTTGTAAAGAGTTCCCCGGCGATTTGTGAACGGCAAATTTTCCCTTGCAATGGGGCGCGTTTGCGAGTATGATATGGGTGACAGGCGCTTCCCTGTCCCCCCGCCGCTTTGGGCGGGCGTATTTCGCAAAGAACATAAAAGGAGTCAATCATGCTGGAAATCTTAAAAGCCATTCTCTTCGGCATTGTGGAGGGCGTCACGGAGTGGCTGCCCATTTCCTCCACTGGGCATCTTATTTTGCTGGATGAGTTTATCAAGCTGGACGTATCCCAGGAATTTTACAAGATGTTTGAGGTGGTCATCCAGCTGGGCGCTATCCTGGCGGTGATCGTACTGTTTTTCCATAAGCTGAACCCCTTCAGCCCGAAAAAGAACGACCAGCAGAAGCAGAGCACCTGGCAGCTCTGGTTCAAGGTGGTGGCGGCGGTGATCCCCTCCGCCGTGGTGGGCGTCCTGCTGGACGACTGGATGGACGCGCATCTCTATAACTATGTGGTGGTGGCCATCGCGCTGATCGTCTACGGCGCAGCCTTCCTCCTGGTGGAGCGGCAGGATCGCCGGCCGGCCATCCGCAGCGTGGAGGCCATCGACTATAAAACCGCTATTTTGATCGGCTGCTTCCAGTGCCTGAGCCTGATCCCCGGCACCTCCCGCTCCGGCTCCACCATTTTGGGTGCCATCCTGCTGGGCGTAGGCCGCCCCGCTGCGGCGGAGTTCTCTTTCTTCCTGGCCATTCCCACCATGCTGGGCGCCAGCGGCCTGAAGCTGCTGAAGTTCCTGCTCTCCGGCGCGGGCATCACCGGCACGGAGGTGGGCGTGCTGATCGTGGGCTGCACGGTGAGCTTCCTGGTGAGCCTGTTTATCATCCGCAGCCTGATGGAGTATGTGCGCAAGCACTCCTTCTCCGTTTTCGGCGTGTACCGCATTGTGCTGGGCGCGGCGGTGCTGGGCTACTTCGCGGTAAAGACGCTGACAATGTAACGCAGACCCGGGAGATCTCCCTGGGTAAGAATAACCCATACACAAAGGAGGAACCACCATGGAATTTACTTTGGAAAACGCGGTGCTCACCGTCACCGTCACCACCAACGGCGCCCAGGTGAAAAGCGTCCGGCGGAAATCGGACGGCGTGGAGCACATCTGGCAAGCAGATCCGGCGGTCTGGGGCTACCATGCCCCCATCCTGTTCCCCTATGCCGGGCGGGTGAAGGACAACACCATTCTGGCCAAGGGACAGACCATCTCCGGCGCGGGGCAGCACGGCTTCGCCCGCACCATGGAGCACCGGCTGGTGAGCCAGGACAAGGACGCGCTGGTGCTGGAGCTGACGGACAACGCCGAGACGCTGGAAAAATGGCCTTATCGCTTCCGGCTGCTCTCCACCTTCCGTCTGGAGGGAAATACCCTGCGCCACACCCTCACCGTAGAGAACCGGGACGCGGAAGAAATGCCCTTTGGCATTGGCTACCATCCCGCTTTCGCCCTGCCCTTTGACCAGGAGCACCGCGTGGAGGACTATGTGTTCTCCTTCGACTCCCTCCAGTCCCCTCTGTGCCTGGAAACCAGCGCCGTTACCGGGCTGCTCACCGGGAAATGCTATTACCTGGGGAAGAATATCCGGGAGATCCCCATTGACGACAAGATGTTTGCAGAAAGCAGCCACTGCATGGTGAACCTCACCAGCAAGACCCTGGCGCTGACGGAGAAGGATACCGGCCGGGCGGTGGTGTGCAATATCGAGAACTTTGCCTACAACCTGATCTGGAGCAAACCCGGCGTTCCCCAGTTCGTGTGCATTGAGCCGTGGAACAGCCTGCCCAGTCCGGAGGACGGCAGCGCAGACTGGGCAGAGAAGCCCGCCGCCGCCATCCTGGCTCCCGGAGAGAGCTGGAGCACCACCCTGTCCACCGCGTTTGTCCGTCCGTAACGCCCATAAAAAAGAGCGCAGAATATCCTGCAATGACAAAGCAAAAGCCCAAAACACAGCTCAAAAACAGCAAAGACCGGTATAGCCTAACGGCTATACCGGTCTTTGCTTTCTTGCTTTCTTAATTCGCCATCCCGTCCTGCGGAGTTTTTCAAATGGACAATTTCCAAAAAGACTATCTGAAGTCATATGCGCAAGCACTTTTCAACAAAATCATAGGCGGCGGCAATATCGATACTTGGATCGAAATTAAAAACGATTTCTTCAAGAGTTTTTCCGTCGTACTGCGTGACACCTCGGGAATTACGTCCAGCCCAATGTTTGATGATTCTTGTACCAGACAAAAGCTGCTGGTTATACATAGAACAGAGGCGTGTGCTAATGCGTCTGTTCTCGTCAATCGCAACCACATAAATCAGATATACGCTTTTTTCTTCAGAAAGGAACGCAAGCAACTTATCAATATTGTAGCCCTTCGGGTTACTCGACAAAAACAGAATCTTCGTCTTGATGTCTGTTTCTGTAAAATAATCTTCAAACGCTCTTTCGTAGTCTCCCAATTTGTCCGCTGTAAATATTTCGGGAAGCGGGCAGTTGGTTCTTAAACAACGAA
>DVKX01000077.1 GCA_018715805.1 Candidatus Faecousia intestinigallinarum
CCCTCCGCCGGGGGCAGGGGAGTGTAGGAGGCTTTTGCGAAAAGGAAGTCCGTGATGGTGGGCTTGCCGTCCGGGACGTGCCCCAGATAAGCGCCCAGGTTGGCCTGGGGGTCGAAGTCCAGGAGCAGGACATTCCGCCCCTTGGCCTGCATCCCGGCGGCCAGGTTCAGGGCGGTGGTGGTCTTGCCCACGCCGCCTTTCTGATTTGCGATGGCAATGATGGTGGTTTTTGTTTCCATTGTGATTTCTCCTTTGTTTTTGTTATGACAAAAGCCAGCTCGCGTCTGCAAGCTGGCTTGTTGTGCCTTAGGATATATGTAATGCGGCGGTTTCTACCGCCTTTCTCCGTATGCTGCTAGCAATCCGGCAGGATTCTGCGTTTGCTGTTGTATACATTCTCAGCGTCACCGACTTGTCCCGATGTCCCAATATTTCAGCTACGCTCGCAATGTCAGCACCATTTGTAATTGCAATGCTGGCAAAACTGTGGCGCAATTTATGAGGATGCAAATGCTCAATCCCGTATTTTGCTCCGAATTTTTCCATCCATTTTCTGGGGCTTTGCGGATGAATCGGTTCACTACTTCCCCGTTTGGTAAATACAAACGGGCTGTTGTTTTTGCCTCTTTCCATATACATTTTCCAGAGAAGCCACATGGTCTTCTCGCTCAGGTACACCGTTTTCTTCCTCCGATTTTTGGGGGTAGTCAAAAACACGCCTTTGTCAGGCGTGTAGCACAAAGAGCAAGTTATAACAACGGCTTGGCGAACCCAGTCAATTCTGCTCCATTCGATGGCACATACTTCCCCGATTCTACACCCGGTATCATCCAGAAGATGTACCACTGTACGCCACTTTAGCGGCTCGTTTTCCAGGCATTTTTCAATATAAGCAATTTCTTCAGCAGTATATGCCTGGATTTCAGAAATCATTTCGTCTTTTCTTGGTTGCGGGGCATCCACATTTTGCATAGGGTTAGCCGTAATCACATTTGTATTATATGCCATGCGGAATATTCCCCTTAGCAAACGGTAATATTTTTCCACGGTACTTTTTGCCAATCCCTCGGCTTGTAGCCCCAGAATAAAATCATAAAGTTCTGAGGAGGTTATCTCCTCTATTGGTTTTGAACCAAAAGTGGGATAAATACGGAGGTTCAAACACCGCTGCCACAAATCTCTTGTATTTTCTGCAATCGTTATGCTTTTTCGTGGCATAAAAACTTTTTCTGCATAGGTTTGCAAGGTGATTTTTTCACCCTCTGCCTTGACCTCCCGCCTTTCTATTGCCGCTGGCTGTTCTTCTTTTCTGATAATACCCATTGCTTTTTCCTCCGATTCTATGATATAATATTTTGTGATATAGTAAATATCAAGAATATTTACTATATCACAATATCGAATATCGGGAAATAGGGTTCGTTGTCGGATATGGAAAAGTGGGGTTCATTCTTCACACGCATGAGGTCACAGGTTCGAGTCCTGTAGTCTCCACCACAAGCGGCAGCAAACGCTGCCGCTTTCTTTTTGCCATGGAAAGGTGTTCGAATATGAGAAAAAGCCCCGCTCTCACCAGATATGCCTGCTATATTTCCAATGCCTCAATGGCGGCGATATTTGTCCTGCCGCCGCTGCTCTTTACCACGTTCCATGAGCTGTATGGGATCTCCTATACGCTGCTGGGCTTACTGGTGCTGATCAATTTTTGCTCCCAGCTGGCCATTGACTTGGTATTTTCGTTTTATTCCCATAAGTTCAACATCCGCAGGACGGTGTGCCTGATGCCGCTGCTGTCGCTGACGGGATTTGTGGTATACGCGGCGCTTCCGATGTTCTTCCCCCGGGCGGCCTATGGCTTCCTCGTGGCGGGCACGGTGATTTTTTCCTGCTCCGGCGGCCTGGCGGAGGTGCTTATCAGCCCGGTGATTGCGGCGCTGCCCTCGGATGATCCGGAGCGGGACATGAGTCTTGCCCACTCCCTGTATGCTTGGGGCGTGGTGCTGGTCACATTGGTGAGCACAGGCTTTTTGCAGCTATTCGGCAGGGAACGCTGGTATGTCCTTGTGCTCCTTTGGGCGGTCTTTTTCCTGGCGGATTTTCTGCTTTTCTTTTTCTCGGAGATTCCGGCGCTGGAAACGCCGAAGAACGGCGCGGGTACCGCCGGACTGCTGAAAAACCCTGTGCTGTTCCTTTGCGTTGTGTGCATTTTCCTGGGAGGCGCTTCCGAAAATACCATGAGCCAGTGGTGTTCGGGGTATCTGGAGTCCGCCTTGGGCGTGCCCAAAATCTGGGGAGATGTATTTGGCGTAGCGCTTTTTGCCTTGATGCTGGGGCTGGGAAGGACGCTGTACAGCAAATTTGGCCGGAATGTATCCCGCGTCCTGCTGCTGGGATTTGCCGGCGCTGGGGTGTGCTACCTGACGGCCGCGCTTGCCAGAGATCCCATTGCGGGGCTGCTGGCCTGCGCGTTTACCGGGCTTTGCGTGTCTATGCTCTGGCCGGGTACGCTGATCTGCATGGCGGAGTATATTCCCCGTGCCAATGTGGCGGCCTACGCGCTGCTGGCGGCGGGCGGCGACCTGGGAAGCTCCATCGCCCCCCAGCTTGTAGGGAGCATTACCGATGCGGTGGCGGCCAGCGGTGCGGCTGCAGCGTTCGCCCCTGATCTGACGCCGGAGCAGGCGGGCTTCAAAGCAGGGATGCTGGCGGCGGCGCTGTTCCCCTTGGCGGGAGCGCTGGTGACGTTGGCGCTGCGTCGCGTCGGGAAAAAAGTTTCCGCCGTGTGAACGAAAAGATGTTGCCGGACGAGGATTTCTCGTCCGGCATTTTTCCATTGAGAGAGCGATGCTCTGCTCCCGCTGGATAGGCTCGTCCTTGCCCTCCGTTTGGGCATGGCGGCTTTTTCACCTTCGTCCTATATGCTCCAGGTCGGATTTTGACAAAAGTCTGCCTCCCCGATGGAAAAGGGAGGCAGAGGGGAAGCTCACTCTTTGTGCTCCTGGATCAGCTTTTTCTGCTGGCAGGCGTATTGGTGGGGCGTGACGTGCTGAATACGCTTGAACATCTGAATGAAGTGGGAGGTGTTTTCAAAGCCGGTATTCCGGCAGACAGTCTGCACCGATTCCCCCTGGCTGAGCATCAGGCAGGCGTGGGAGATGCGGACGCTGTTGAGATAATTCATATAAGTCATGCCGGTGAGCGCTTTGAAATGACTGCAAAAATAGTATTTGCTGTAGCCGGTCATTTTGGCCACCTCTTCGATGGTGATTTTCCGGGCGTAGTTGCGGTTTGTCCAGGTGATCAGCTCCTGGAGGCTGGAACCCTTGAATTGAGAATGGATAGCGGTGTTCCGCTGGGGGTCGGTGTAGGAGGAGAGAATGCGGAACAGCTCCAGAATGGGAGGGAGACAAAGCTTCAAATCACCGTCATGGCGAATAAGGAACTGCACGATGGAGAACACCTCGTCGTAAGCGGGCGCCTGATAAAGCAGCTGATCCAGCCGGCAGCCGCATACCTTCAAATAATTCTCCAGCAGCAGGTATTGCCCCATCTCGTGGAAGCTGATCTTGAATACATACATAACGCCGTTTCCGGGATAGATGCTGTTGGCGTGGATGGTATAGGGGGGAATGATGAACAGCTGCTTGCCCCCCAGGGGGAAACGGTTGGCATTAATCACAATTTCTCCGCGTAGGCCGTCGCACAGGAGGATCTCGATGGAATCTGCGTAGTGCAGAGGGACGATATCCTCCGACTGAAAATGCTTGATGTGGATTCGATAGGGCATTTCTTTGGAGAAAAACAGCTGCTCCTCAAAGCTATTGGGCAGATTATCTCCTAAATATACGCATTGCATGGTAGAACCTCCTTTCAGTGTGGCGGGGAGCATAGAGAAAGGGTTAATATGTGCTGTCTATAGAGTACCACAATTTTCGAAATATTGCAACATTCTTTCAAAAGATTCGGTCTTGCAACGAAATGTATCCTGCTGGATAATATAAATAAGGTACATTAAGATACCGAAAGGAGTTAATAAATATGAAACGTTCTGAAATCAACAAGGCACTGAAAGAGCTGGAGGCCATGTGCCAGAAGCATTGCTGCTACCTGCCGCCCTTCTGCAATTTTACCCCGGAGCAGTGGCAGAACATCGGCCATGAGTACGATGAGGTGCGTGACTGCATGCTGGGCTGGGACATCACCGACTACGGCATGGGCGACTTCGATAAGTTCGGTTTCTCTCTGATCACCATCCGCAACGGCAACCGCGCCATGGCGGACAAGTATCCCAAGGTATATGCGGAGAAGCTGCTGTACCTGAAGGAAGGACAGTACGCGCCCAACCATTTCCACTGGTACAAGACCGAGGACATCATCAACCGGGGCGGCGGCAATGTGCTGATCCGGGTATACAACAGCCTGCCCAACGAGGAAATTGACTATGAGTCCGACGTGACGGTCCACACCGACGGCCGCAGCTACACCGTGCCCGCGGGCTCCCAGATCCGTCTGACCCCCGGCGAGAGCATCCACGTGCAGCAGTACCTGTATCATGATTTCACCGTGGAGCCCGGCACCGGCCCGGTGCTGCTGGGAGAGGTCAGCCAGTGCAATGACGACAATACCGACAACCGCTTCAATCCCCCTGTGGGCCGGTTCCCCAAGATCGAGGAGGACGAGCCCCCGTACCGGCTGCTCTGCAACGAGTATCCTGCTGCAAAGTGAGGCGTCTGCCATGGAAAAACTGCATGTAGTTGCGCTGGGCGAATTGCTGATTGACTTTGCCTGCCTGGAGACCGACGGCGACGGCTATCCCACCATGGCGGCCCATCCCGGCGGCGCGCCGGCCAATTTCCTGGCCGCGCTGACCAAATTCGGCGCGAAGACCGCCCTGCTGGGGAAGGTGGGCAACGACACCTTCGGCCGGCTGCTGACCAATACCCTGGAAAAGAGCGGCATCAACACCAGCGGCATCGTGGTCTCCGACGATGTGTTCACGACCCTGGCCTTTGTCACCTTTGATAAAAACGGCGACCGCGCCTTCTCCTTTGCCCGCAAGCCCGGCGCGGATACCTGCCTGACCTTTGAGGAGCTGGATCTCTCTCTGATCGACGCGACCCAGGTGTTCCACTTCGGCACGCTGTCCCTGACCGACGAGCCGGCCCGCTCGGCGACCTACCGGGCTGTGGCCTACGCCAAGGCGCAGGGCAAGCTGATCAGCTACGATCCCAACCTCCGCAAGCCGCTCTGGCACGACCTGGACGATGCCAAGCAGCAGCTGCTCTGGGGCCTGTCTCAGGCGGATGTGGTGAAAATCAGCGACGAAGAGGTCGAATTCCTCTTTGGCCTGGGCGTGGAGGACGGCGCGCGCCATATCCTGGAGAACTACGGCGTGAAGCTGGTGTTCGTCACATGCGGCGCCCAGGGCTGCTATTTCCGCAATGCTCTGGCGGCGGGCCACGTGCCCAGTCTCTCCGGCATTCAGGTCATCGACACCACCGGCGCGGGAGATATCTTCGGCGGCAGCGCCCTGTGGAAGCTGCTGTCTCTGGGAAAGGCGCCCGAGACCATGACCGGGGCGGAGCTGCGAGATGTGGTTCGCTTTGCCTGCACCAGCGCCGGCATCTCCACAACCCGCAGCGGCGGCATCTCCAGCGTCCCCACCTATGCCGAAGTGCTGAAAAGGATGGAAGCGTAATGATTCATACGGTACATAACGACTTCCTGACCGTTGCTGTCGCCGGGGACGGCGCGCAGCTCCAGTCCATTTTGGGCCGGGACGGCACGGAATATCTCTGGCAGGGCGACCCGGCCTATTGGCCGGATCGGGCGCTGAATTTATTCCCCTATGTGGCCCGGCTGACCGAGGGCAGCTACTATCTGGACGGCCGTCTGCACCGGATGGAGATTCACGGCATTGCCCCCTACCGCCGCTTCCGGCTGGCGGAGCAGCGGGACGACGCCCTGGTGCTGGAGCTGGCTGCCGACCGGGAGACCATGGCCCAGTATCCCCGGGACTTCCGGTTCCGTATTCACTATGTGCTCCGCGATTCCGCGCTGGAAGTAGTGTTCGAGGTGGAAAACCGGGACGAAAAGCCCATGTATTTCGGCCTGGGCGGCCATCCGGGCTTCCGTGTGCCCCTGGTTCCCGGCAAGACCTTTGAGGACTACCGCCTTCGCTTCGCGGAGCCCTGCCAGCCCCGCCGGGTGGGCTTTACCCCTGCCTGCTTCCTGAGCGGCGTCGATACGGACTATCCCCTGGAGGACGGACGGCTGCTGCCGCTGCGGCATACGCTCTTTGACGATGACGCCGTGGTGCTGCGGGACGTGTCCCGGCAGGTGACGCTGGAAACCGACGGCGACAGCCATGCCGTCACCGTCACCTTCCCCCAGATGCCCTATCTCGGCATTTGGCATATGCCCAGGACCGATGCGCCGTATGTCTGCCTGGAGCCCTGGTGCTCCCTGCCCTCCGCCCAGGACAAGATCGCGGTGCTGGAGGAGCAGGCGGACCTGATTTCCCTTGCGCCCGGTGCGGCCTATCGCAACCAGTGGACCATCGCCATCCACCAGCCTGCGGGAGAGGAGCATAGAGAATGAACATCCAAAACTGGGTGATGGAATATGAGGGCTATGAGCCCCTTCCGTGCCAGGCGCCCTGTACGATGTACAGCGTCTTGTACGACCATCATCAGATTCCCGATCCGTTTTACGGTCTCAATGAGCGGGAGCTCCAATATCTGGCCGAAAAGGACTGCGCCTTCACCGCCCGCTTTGATGCCGGCGCGGCCATCCTGGACCGGGACCAGGTTGACTTGGTGTTCCATGGCCTGGATACCCTTTGCAGCATCTACCTCAACGGCGTCCTGCTGGACCGGGTGAAAAACATGCACCGGGTCTACCGCTACAGCGTGAAGACCCTGCTGCATCCCGGCGAAAACAGTCTGCGGCTGGAGTTCCAGTCTCCCCGGCAGTATTTCGCCGCGGCGCAGCACAAGCATTACCTCTATATGAACGACGGCGACACGCTGCCCGGCGCGGCCCATCTGCGCAAGGCGCTGTACCAGTCCGGCTGGGACTGGGGCCCGACCCTGCCGGACATGGGCATGTTCCGGCCGGTGGAGCTGGTGGCCTATGACGTGGATCAGCTGGAGGACGTGGCCGTGCGGCAGCACCATCGTGGCGGCGCGGTCTCCGTGGAGCTGACCGTCACCACCCGCCAAAAATCCGGCTGTGAGATCTATGCCACCCTGGACGGGCAGCGCGTCCTGCTCCGGGAGGGCCGCGGTGTGATCCCCGTGGAACATCCGCGGCTCTGGTGGGTGCGCGGCTACGGCGACCAGCCGCTCTACGATCTGACCGTTGAGCTGGTGCACGACGGCCAGGTGATCGACCGCTGCCGCAAGCGGCTGGGTCTCCGGACCCTCACCGTCAGCACCCAGCCGGACGAGGACAAAAAGGGCAGCGAGTTCTGTTTCGTCCTCAACGGTGTGAAGATTTTCTCCATGGGCGCCAATCTGATTCCCATGGACAATCTCCTCAGCCGGGTAACGCCGGAGCGGTGGGAGACCCTGGTGCGGCAGGCGGTGGATGCCAACTTCAATACGCTCCGCATCTGGGGCGGCGGCTATTACCCCGACAGCTGCTTCTATGACTACTGCGACCAGTACGGCATTCTGGTCTGGCAGGACTTTATGGTGGCCTGCGCC
>DVKX01000009.1 GCA_018715805.1 Candidatus Faecousia intestinigallinarum
GAGAAATTCTTTTAGATAAACTATCGCGCATTGCCTGCATGGGAACAACAAAGTTGAAAATTACATTTAAGCAGGTTTATTGCTGCACCATTACGGAATATATTCAACAGCGGCGTTTATCTCAGGGAGAAAATCTCCTTTGCTCCACCGATTTTCCAATTGAGCAAATTGCTCTGGCTGTTGGATATAGTAATGCTGGTCGTTTTTCAAGAGACTTCAAAAAAAGTACTGGTCTATATCCTTCTGAATATCGGAAGTGGGCACAGCAAAAAAATCAATAAAAAACGATATAACAAATCATTCTGTTTAGAGAAGTTCCTCTATAAACTATTGAAATATCATCTTCTTTCTCTTGTGCTTAGCAGAGCAGAAGGAAAATATTTCGACATATTCGAAAATCCCCTTGCTTTTTTCTACATAATAGCAATCATGTTTAGTTGGGCAAGAAGCGAGCGTCAGGGAATTTTTCTCTGGTGCCCATTTTATGGCACCGAATAGGAATGATAAAATCCCCCAGTTCAACTGGGGGTCAATAATGCCCTCTTTAGAGGGCCACCACCGGAGATAGGCCCTTATAGTGCCTGTTCAAACCACCCGTTCAACGAGTGGTTTTGATTTACTTGGATATCAGTTCTACTTGTATAATTTCCTCCACCTGCGCTTTCAGTGTATTTATCAGCCCCGCCCAGCGCATGGGGTCACGGACTTTCAGTTCCTCGGTGACACCTGCCGCCTCCATCATACGGGGCAGCATGGAATCCATACGCTCCCGCGCCGCCCGGTCAATCTCCAACAGGTGCGGGTACAGCTTTTCACTCAAAATCAGGCTGCTGTAAAGGCCGGGCCGGTGTTCTTTCAGGTAGCGTTGCCTCATACGGTTATACTAAGTTATGTACCCAGCCGCCATGTGCGGCTGGGCTTCTTTTTTGAGGCTGTTAATAGGCCGGTACTCCGTACCCATAAATCTCATAGTACCCAATGGGATAGCTGTTCTGGCGCACAGAGTCCCCGGAATTGCCTTCGATGGTGTAGACGCGGCCATTCTCGACCTTCTCCACAATGCCTACATGGTCGGATTGCCCGTCCTGGCCGCCATCATCCCAGTCGAAAAAGATAATATCGCCGGGGCGCGGCTCATAGCTGTTGTCCTGCCAAAGCCCGCGCTCCTGGAACCAGGGTACGCCCTGGGACGTACAGGCTGCAAACTTCGGAATAACGCCAGCTTCAATATAGCCGCACTCGTTGGCACACCAGCTCACAAAGCAGGCGCACCATTCCACGCGGGAGCCAAAGCCGTACCAGCTCCAATAGGGATCGCCGCCGATATTGCCCACCTGGGAGAGCGCCACCGTGACGATCTCGCCATCCCCGCCGGTAATGCCGTAGAGCACCTGGGACCAAAGAGAATTGTTCTCGTCGGCCAGCAGCTCCGCCATCTGTTCCCGCTGGTCCGCATCAAAGCCGAACTGGCCGGCCATCTCCTCGGCGGTCTTGTGGCTGACGGTGATATACAGATAGGTGTGGGTGACGGTGGTTTCCGTCTCCACGATATTCCCGTTGCCATCATCCGAGGTTTCGATCACCGTTTCCGTCTGGGTTGATGTGCTGGAGGAAATCTCATTCATCTGCCAGAAGATGTCCTTCAGCAGCTCCAGCTTCTCATCGTCCATGGTGGCCACTTCCTGGGCGTTGTCCGGGTCGGTGGTGGTTTTGACCGCATAAACTGCCAGGACCTCCTTCCACACAGCGCGGGAGCCGGACATCTCCAGCACATCGTAGCTGTGGGACGCCTTGATCTCATCCAGGTTCTCCTGGTAATCGGCATTGATCTCCTGCACAGCGGTCTGCATGGTCTGCCCGGTGCCGGAGTCCTCACCGGAAAAGAAAATCCCGAAACAGGAAGCAATCAACAGCCCGATCAGGCAGATCACCACAATAATCAGGACCACGACCCAGCCGCCGGCAACGATGGCCGCAATCAGCGCCTTGGTTGCGGCGATGATGGCTTTCACCGCTGCTGCGGTGGCCTTGGCTGCAACCTTGATAGCATGAGCGGTGGCAATGGCAGCGGCACGGGCGGCGCGGGCAGCAACCATGGCCGCCCTGGCCGTAGCCTGGGCTGTCCGCTGGGCAGCCTTGGCCGCCTGTTGGCTGGTCTTGATGCTGGCTTTAGCGGTCTTTTCCGCCGTCTTGATGGATTTGCTGGTCGTTTTCACCGTCCCCTTGGCCGTGGAAGAAGCCTGCTTGATGGTTTTGCGGCTCCTGTCCACCGTTTTGATGGTTTTCTCACCACGTTCCAGGGTCCTGATGGCTCCGCGTTCCTGCCGTACCGCCTTGGCTGGCTCGGAGACGGCATCCGCCGCCTGCCGCCCTCGACTGCGTGGAGTGGGCTGGCCGGCCTGCCGCGCCGCCTGTTTCTCTGCTTGTTTTTTCGGCTGTTCCGCTGCGGCCTTGCGCTTTTGGATTTTCTCCTTTACCTTGGAGACGTTCTCCCTGGTGGCCTGAACCGCCTTGCGGCCCTGTTTATCAAATTGGTAGACCGCTTCATGGGTGACGTTATCCACCCCAGCGGAAAGACGGTCAGACGCATACTCGTCAGGGGAACTTTCCTCCGCATATAAGCTGTGGTCGGCCTTGTCCTTGGTGCGGATATAGGCGTCCTTCATCCGCTCAGAAGCTACCGCCGCCTTGTCAATCGCCTTAATGCCTTTTTCCGCCGCTTTTGTCTTAATCCCCTTGCCCATAGGCTTCACCTCCTTCCCTGGGTGGGGCCGCCCTTATTCCTCCACCAGCTTTGCCACCACAACCATCCTCCCGTTGGTCCGGGAATACTCGCAGGTGGAGAGGGTGATAAGCTGGTCGCCATATTCCGCGGTCACACCCGTATCATAGAGCGCCAGCTCCTTGCACTCAGCGATATACCCATCAAAATCCTCCTCGTTTTCCGCCTGGACAAAATGATAATATTTGAACCCGTCCTCCGAATAGGCCACCGTCTTAAAGGCGGCGATCACCTCATATTCGCCAAAGTCCTCCAGGGTATCGAAACGGATGGTCTTGTGCTCCTGGTAGAACGCCTTGTCCTCATACTTGCACAGGTCGGAGAACATACTGCCGTTGTTCATGTGATGGCCATACAGCACCAGGTTGTCGGAAATGCCGATGTCGCAGTTTTCCTGCATATAGGGCACCCCGTAGCTGCTGTACGATTTGTCAAAGGCGTGCTTCAGATAGAAGTTCGGGTTGTCCTTGGTCTGCATGACGGGATAATCAATGCGAGTTCCTGGGATGGTGATCCAGCCCACCAGGTCGCTGTTTTGGGCATAGACATCCGCATACTTTTCAAAGGCCGTGAGTTCTTCCGGCTCCGGGCCGGGGTCGTCCGCAAGCTCCAGCGTGGGCAGTTCCACATCTTCCTTCACCAAATCGGCCACCTCCTCGAAGGCTTCGGCGCTCTGCTTTTGGTCCAGGTACTCCCGGCAGAGCATAGCCCCGGAGAAAAGGAACAGGGCGGCACAAAAGGCCGCCCCAGCAATCATCAGTCTGTTTTTCACTTTGTCACTCATGGTTTCACCCTCCTGTACTTATCGCGCCGGTTCCGCCTGCTTTCTGGCAGGGGGCAGCTCCCGGCAGTATTCCGGGTAACGGATTTTCACGCCCTCCATAAAGTAGGGGGCAAACTCGCAGCAGAACAAATCCTCCGGGGAATAGGCATTGCTGTGCTCCGGGTCGGTGTAGCCGTTCCAGAGATTGAAGGCAAGGCGGCACACCCGGACGGTGCCGCTGGTCTGCCAGCCACCGTGCATCCCCTCCGGCTCAATGCAGTCCTGCTTGAAATCAAACATCTGGCGAATGTTGGCCCGCGTCTCCGGGGCAATCCCCATCACATAGAAAAAGGCCCGGTGGTAACAATCGTTCCGCCGCGCCATATCCATCATCTCTACAAAAAACGCCTGGTGTTCTCTGGATGCAAACCGGATATTGCTCATGCAAGCACCTCCTCGCCGCCGAATACGCCTTCACCGGGCTTCGTTGTCATCAGGGCATAGAGCTTGGTGTCACGGGGGAACCGGTTGACAAAAGGCACCAGGGCGCTGCCATAGCGGATCAGGCCGCAGCCCGCGTCTGCATTGGTGACATAGCTCATCTGCTCATTGGAAATGTTCAGGAGCTTCGCCAGTTTGGCCCGGTCGGACGCCGCCTGGTTGAGCATCACAATAAATTCCGAGTTGGAGAGCATGGTGCTGGCCTGGACGGAATCCAGCAGATACTCCACGTTCTGGGTGATGGCTGTGGGATAGGCCCCGCGCTTTCTGAACTGCCGCCACGCGCTGTTAAAGAAAATGCCGCTCTGTTCATTTTCAAACATGACATGGAACTCGTCGATGAACACATGGGTGCGCTTGCCCCGTTTCCAGTTAAGGGTGACACGGTTCAGAATCGTATCGGTGATAACCAGGGAGCCGGCAGGCTTTAACTGCTCGCCCAGGCCGTGGATGTCGAACACCACATAGGGCTTGTTCAGGTCCACCGTGCTTTCCCGGCCAAAAATGTCTAGGGAGCCGGTGGTGTAAAGCTCCAGAGAAAGGGCAATCTCCTTCGCCTTTTCCTCCGGCTGCTCCAGCAGCTTGTTCCGCAGGTCGCAGAGGGTAGCCACCCGCCCGGTTTTCTCCGCCTCCGGGTACACCATGGCGGTGCAGCGGTCGATGATGGATTTGTGCTGGGGGCCTACGCCGCGCTTGTCGATCTGCTCAATGAGGGACATGACAAACTGGCTCTTTTCCACGATGGGATTCTGTTCGCCATAGCCCTCTACCATATACATGGCGTTGAGCCGGTCCTTCCCACCGGCCACCAGATGGGCAACTGTGGCCTTGTCCTTCCCCAGCGCCTTAACCAGAGCGCCAAACTCGCCCTCCGGGTCGCAGATCAGGATGTCGTCCCCCTCATAATCCGGGTGCAGCATGAGGAAGGCAATCAGCTCTTTGGCGCTGAAGGACTTGCCCGCGCCGGGTACGCCCAGCAGGAAGGCCGACTGGTTCAAGAGGTTCGCCTTATTGCACAGGATGAGATTGTGGGAAATCGCGTTCTCTCCAAAGTAGATGCCGCCCTTATCCTGGATTTCCTGTACCTTAAAGGGAATGAACACCGCAAGGCTCTCGGTGGTAAGGGTGCGGAAGGCGTTGATTTTCCGCACTCCAATGGGCAGGGCGGTGTTGAGGCCGTCGAGCTGCTGGAATTTCAGCACCGCAAGCTGGCACATATGCTTCCGCGCCACGGAGAGCACCGCTTCGGTGTCGCTGTCAAGCTGCTCCTTGGTGTCGGCGGTGATGGCCAGGGTCATCACCGCAAACATCATCCGCTGGTCGCGGGTGGTGAGGTCGTCCAAAAACTCCTTGCTCTCCTTGCGCTGCAGCTCCATGTCATAGGTCACCACAGCGGAGAAATTGTTGTTGGCGTTCTGGCGGCGCTGCCAGTTGGTGATGTTGGTTTCCACGCCCAGCAGCCGGTTTTCCAC
>DVKX01000078.1 GCA_018715805.1 Candidatus Faecousia intestinigallinarum
GCGGGCAAGAGCCGGTTCTATGGTAAAGTGAACATCTGCCAATGCAATACGTCACTTTTTGTTTTGGACTGTAAGGGGGAGCTGCTTCGTGACTGCGGCGGCCTGCTGGAACGGATGGGCTATGAGATCAAGGTGGTAGACCTTCTGAACATGGAGAAAAGCCACTGCTACAATCCCTTTGCCTATCTGAAATCCGACAACGATGTGCAGAAGATGGTAACGAATCTTTTCAAAGCCACCACCCCGAAAGGGAGTCAGTCCAACGACCCTTTCTGGGATACGGCAGCCAGTATGCTTTTGATGGCGTTGGTGTTTTACCTGTGGTACGAAGCGCCGGAGGATGAGAAGAATTTCCCCATGGTCATGGAAATGCTTCGTGCCGGTGAGGTGCGGGAGGATGATGATTCCTACCAATCCCCCCTGGACGAGTTGTTTGACCGGTTGGAAATGCGCTCCCCGGACCACATCGCCGTGAAGTATTACAAGGACTATCGTTCCGGTTCGGCCAAGACGCTGAAATCCATCCAGATCACTCTGGCGTCCAGGCTGGAGAAGTTCAACCTCTCCTCGGTGGCGGCCCTCACGGCAACGGATGAGCTGGACTTGTCCAGCATGGGAGAAAAGAAGGTGGCGCTCTTTGCCCTCATCCCGGACAACGACGCCAGCTTCAACTTCCTGGTGAGTCTGCTGTATGCCAGCACCTTCCAGGAACTTTTTTATTCGGCTGACCGGGTACACGGCGGGAGCCTGCCCACACCGGTGCATTTTTTGATGGACGAGTTCGCCAACGTCAGCCTGCCGGATGATTTCGACAAGCTGCTGGCAACCATGCGCTCCCGCAATATCTCGGTGTCCATCATCATCCAGAACATCGCCCAGCTCAAGGCGCTGTTTGAAAAGCAATGGGAATCCATCATCGGCAACTGCGATGAATTTTTGTACCTGGGCGGCAACGAAACCAGCACCCACAAGCTGATCTCCGAGAACTACCTGGGAAAAAGCACCCTCTGGCTGGACACCTACGGCAAAAGCACCGGGCATTCCGGCAGCTATTCCACCAACAACCAGCTTACGGGCCGGGAACTGATGACTCCTGATGAGGTCCGTATGCTGGATAACAACCTGGCTCTGCTTTTTATTCGCGGGGAAGCTCCCCTGATGGATGAGAAGTACGACCTTTTGAAACATCCCAACGTCAAGTACACCACCGATGGAGGCGCTCCCGCTTATGTACACGGCGGCACCGAAAACGCTGTGGCGGACATGACGCTGGCCCGCCTTACCCCCGGCGACCTCGCCAGCGTGAAGGAGCCGGAAACCCTTTTCGAACTTCTGTCCGATGAGGACATGGAGAATATCTTTCAATTTAAGGAGGACACCCAAAATGAAACTGTTTAAGAAGGAAAGCAAGAAGAAGGAAACCCGCAGCCTGCCCATGGGCAAAAAGAGCCGGAGCGCCTTTGCCGTTTACACGGCTCTGGTCCTTATGCTCTGCTGCTGCACCACTACTGCCTTTGCCGCCGGCGACCCGCTGACGGTTATCAACAACCTCAGCGAGTTTATTTTCGGCCTGATCCGTGCCATTGGTATGATCCTGCTGGGCTTCGGCATCGTGCAGATCGGATTGTCGCTGAAATCCCATGACCCCAGCCAGCGCGCCAACGGATTTCTCACCCTGGCCGGCGGCGTTGTCATCACGTTTGCAAAGGAGATTTTGACCCTGATTACCGGCTGATTCTAATAACGGCAGTGCGGGGCAGGCCCGTGGAAGCCTGCCCCTTACCGTTGCCGGAAAGGAGGTTGTTGAATGTCCGATAACTGGGTTGTTCAAAATTTGCAAAATGCCCTCGACACCTGGAACAAGTACCTGTCCGAGATCTGGCAGCTCATCACCCAAAGCCCGGAACAGTTTAAGGGTGGCTCCATCTGGGGCGTCATTGTCAACATCCACGACGCGGTGCGGGCCATTGGCCTTGCGCTTTTGGTGCTGTTCTTTGTAGTGGGCGTCATGCGTACCTGCGGCAGCTTTGCCGAGGTAAAGAAACCGGAGCACGCCTTAAAGCTGTTTATCCGGTTCGCCATTGCCAAAGGTGTCGTGACCTATGGGCTGGAGCTGATGATGGCCCTCTTTAATATCGTCCAGGGCCTCGTTTCAACAATAATGAACGCGGCGGGCTTTGGAACCGCGCAGCAGACGGTTCTCCCCCAGGAGATTGTCACAGCGGTGGAAAGCTGCGGCTTTTTCGAGAGTATCCCCCTCTGGGCGGTGACGCTCATTGGCGGGCTGTTCATTACAGTCCTCAGCTTCATTATGATAATGACCGTCTACGGGCGGTTTTTTAAGCTCTATTTATATACGGCCATCGCGCCGGTGCCTCTCTCCACCTTCGCCGGGGAACCGACCCAAAACGTGGGCAAGAGTTTTATCAAGAGCTATGCCGCTGTCTGCCTGGAAGGTGCCATCATTGTGCTGGCCTGCATTATCTTTTCCCTGTTTGCGGCGTCCCCGCCTGCCATTGACCCCAATGCGGCGGCTGTCACGCAGGTATGGAGCTATATCGGGGAGCTGGTATTTAACATGTTAGTGCTCGTAGGCGCGGTGAAAATGGCCGACCGCGTGGTGCGCGAGATGATGGGCTTGTAAAAAAGGAGGAAAACAAATGCGTTATCAAACCTATGTGCTGCACTTGATTGATGGAACCGCCATCCCAATGGTGGAGGATTACGACCTGCCCGCTGAAAAGGGAATTGTGGGCCACTTCTCCAAAGCGGCCCCAGATGAGATTTTTACCGTGGGTGACCGGTTGCTGGGCTTTGCCTATATTCCCAAGAGCAGCATTGT
>DVKX01000079.1 GCA_018715805.1 Candidatus Faecousia intestinigallinarum
TCGCAAGCCCTCTTGCGGTACCCGGCTCTGTCTGCGGCGGCAGGGCCGCCTTGCCAATCGCCGACCGCTGCGCCATCCCCGCCTCGCTGCATCCGCCACAGGCGGCGCTTCGGCGGCGATGCCCGACACGCGGTTTTGGAGTGGATGTGGAAAAGCGTAGCAGGAAGCGGGGGAGAGGCAGGGTTACGCCGTTCTCCCAGCCAAGTCGCAAAAGAGTGGTGCTGATTTGGTGCTGGAAGCAGCCCGAAAAGGTAAATGTGCAGTTGGGCGTTAAGCTATGACCTTATCGTAAAATGCGTGCGCACGCAATATTATAGAAAAGCACAACTACCCTTTTGGGAAGAGGTGTAACATTTGACGCAATTATTTTAAAGGAAATAGGAAAATCAGCTATCGGAAATTTTGCAGAAAAGAAGCTATACTTACGTTGTGTGGAAAACTTTTATGGAGGAGGCACGTTTTTTATGAATCCGTATTATCCTACTCTGTTCAGCCCCTGCAAAATTGGAAATGTTACCATCAAAAACCGCATCTGCAAGGCGCCCCAGACCACAGGGCTGAGTCATATGGACGGCTCAGTTTCCTCTCGGCTAGTGCGCAATTATGAGGATCTTGCCCGGGGCGAGGTGGGCATGGTTATTGTGGAGTACGCTTATGTGGATCGGGATTGCAGCAAATCTGCCTCTAACCAGTTGGGCATTTGCGATAACGAATACATCGTTGGACTGGGTTGGTTGGCGGATACTCTGAAAAACCTGGATTGTGTTCCCTGCATTCAAATTGAGCACTGCGGACGCCAGCGGTTTTTAGGGCCTCCCATGAAGTCAGCCTCCCCCAATCCCTGGCCCTTGATGTACCAACGATATGGTAGGGCGGCTATTCCCCAGGAACTCACCCTAGATGAAATTGACCAGCTGGTGGAAGATTTCGGCCAAGCTGCCCGCCGCGCCAAGACCGCTGGCTTCCAGGTGGTGGAGATTCATGGTGCGCATGGGTATCTCATCACCAATTTCCTGTCGCCTTTTACAAACCAGCGCACCGATTGGTACGGCGGCAGCCGTGAAAACCGGTTCCGGTTCTTAGAGCAGGTCTTTACGCGCTGCAAGGAATATGTGGGGGAGGATTTCCCCATTATTGTCCGGCTGAGCGGCACGGATTATGAGCCTGGCGGCATGTCCATTGAAGATACCATCTACTACGCGCAGCGCCTAGAGGAGTTGGGCTGTGCCGCTATCGATGTCAGCGGCGGCGACCATCATCAAATGATCCATCAGGTTACCCCCATGCAGCTGAACCGCGGCCACAATGTCTGGGCTGCAGAGGCCATTAAGAAAGCGGTACATATTCCCGTTTTCGCCACCGGCTCTATCACCCAACCCGACTATGCCGAGGAAATTTTGGCCAGTGGCAAGGCGGATTTCATCAGTATGGGACGTCCTCTGTTGGCAGACCCCTATTGGGCCAAGAAGGCTATGGAAGGCCGTGCCGAGGATATTTCACCCTGTATCCGCTGCAACGAGGGTTGTTTGGACCGGGGCAATCACCTGGGCAAGTCCATCAACTGCACCATGAACCCTTTGCTGGGTTTTGAGGATGCTTTGGCCATCCATCCAGCAGAGGAAAAGAAAAAAGTAGCGGTGGTAGGCGGGGGACCCGCAGGGTTGAAAGCGGCGGACACGGCCGCTCTCCGGGGCCATGATGTAACGCTGTTCGAAAAGCGTGCTCTGGGCGGCTATCTGTTCGAGGCATCTTATCCTGACTTCAAAGCGGACATTCGCGACGCCCACAAATATCTGGTGACCCAAGTGAACAAGCACGGCGTCCATATTGTGGAAAAGGAAGCCGTTTTGCAGGACTTGGAGGATTTCGACGCGGTGATTGTAGCGGCTGGCGCTTCTCCTGCTGGGCTGCCTGTTCCCGGCGCGGACCGGGAGAACGTCACCTTGGCCGTGGAGGCATTGAAGGACGGCGGTCCCCGCCCCACCGGGGAAGTGGTGGTCATCGGCGGCGGCCTCATCGGCGTGGAGACGGCGATCCTGTTCAGCCAGCAGGAAAATACCCATGTGACCATTTTGGAGATGCTTCCGCAAATCATGAACGGCTGCAGCGACAGTGACCATACCGTTTACAGCCAGTGGATCGAGGAGCGGGGCCTGGCGGTTTACACCAACGCCCGGGTCACCGCCATCGGGGACGAGGGCGTCACTGCCGAGGTCAAGGGCAGGCGGCAGGTAATCCCGGCGGATCACGTATTTGTGGCCACCGGCATGAAACCCAACAGCGCCCTGTACGACCAGCTGCTGGAGAAGGGCGTGCGGGCCTTCAATGTGGGGGACAGCGCCGCCACCGGTAAAATCTACGACGCCGTCCACAGCGGCTATAAGGCCGGATTGAAGGTTTGAGATAATTGAGTATACAGGAAAGGGACCCGTGGGGGTCCCTTTTTTGCGCCTCAGGCATGTTGGCTGCACAGTGCTCTCAGTTTGTCTAAATGCACAAT
>DVKX01000080.1 GCA_018715805.1 Candidatus Faecousia intestinigallinarum
CAAGCAAGCAAAGGATAACTCTGCCCTTTTCTGTTGTCAACACCCAAAACTGCATAAAATTAAGAGGCGTATTCTGTCCTGATTTTTAACGGACGGGATATGCCTTTTTGCGTTTTTAAGCAGCAATACAAGGCGGAAAGGAAATGTAGCGATGAAGAAAACGAAAAGATGGCTTGCGTGCCTGCTGGCGATGATGATGGTGGTAACATACATACCCGTCGGCGCGCTGGCGGCGGAAGGCGATGAAACGCCCGTCTGCACCTGTGAAACCCTTTGTACCGAGGGGAACGTAAATACCGACTGCCCGGTATGCGGTTTGGAAGATGCAAACCGGAGCCAGTGTAAAGGGACAGCAGAACTTGCCTCTCCCTCTAATGCCACGGCGCTGTCCGTGGAGGATGTGCA
Source organism: Candidatus Faecousia intestinigallinarum (assembly GCA_018715805.1). Lineage (GTDB taxonomy): Bacteria > Bacillota > Clostridia > Oscillospirales > Oscillospiraceae > Faecousia > Faecousia intestinigallinarum. The sequence continues at coordinate 406 of DVKX01000080.1, forward strand.
AAAGCTCATCGACGCCCTGCCCACAGTGGACGAATTAAAGGCAATGGACACGGAAGGACAGCAGGCGGTCTATACCGCCCTGCAGGCGGCCTATGACGCATACGAGGCTCTGTCCGATGATGAAAAGCTGGAAGTCACTGGCGCGGATATCTTTGACACCCTCTTTGCCGTGTTCAATGGTATGACAGCGCCTTTGGATAACAGCGGCTTTACTTATACCACCAGCGGGACCACGCAGATTTACACCGGCGGAAGTGGAGATACTCTCTCGCTCTCTGCAAGTGTTGATCTTGTCGATGCTATATTTGCTGTAGAGGAGTCTCTGACCGTTACCAATCAGCTTAGCCTGAACGGTGTCAATGGGACTTTTCAAAGTGGCACAGTCGAAGCCGGAAATGTAACTCTTAGCGGGAGCAGCACGGTCCTAACGGTATCTGGAGGAACGCTGATCTCAAAAGGAACGGTTTCTTTGACTAACGGCGCTTCCTTAACAGTATCCGGAGGTGAACTGAACGCTGCCGGGAATGTTTCTTTATCTCAACAAGGTAATATAATAGTCTCTGGCGGCACTCTGAAAAGTACTGGTGATATTTCTTTACAGGATATAGCCACAATCAGTGGAGGTATCTTGGAGGCAAGTAGCCTCAAAACTAGCGCCACTGGCAGTAATACAACAACCTCCATCACCATCACCGGCGGCACCGTAAATATAAGCGGAGAGATTTCCAGCAGTTCGACTGGGTCAAATAGTTCAGCCAATGTGACAGTCAACGGCGACGCGGTAGTGTTTGCGAACAGCATCACGAAGCAAAGCAATGGAGACGACGCTGCGCAGAATATTACCAGTTTTGACAAGGGAGTTGTCTTCATAAACAAGACGGGCACGGTCTACGGCGATGTGACTCTGCCCGGCGATCTTGAGATTCCCAGCGACTACACCCTCACCATTCCCCAGGGTGCCAAGCTCACGATCCCGGAGGGGGTGACCCTCACCAACAACGGAAAAATTGAGGGGACAGGGACGCTTACAGGTGAAGGCGACCTTGTGAACACGGGAGAGGTCAATGTCACAAACAATTCGTTCGGGAACAGCAAGGCGGTCGGAGATTTCTTGATAACCGGCGCAGACAGCGGCTATTCCTACAGCAGTGGCGTGCTGACCGTCAACAACGGCGCGGATATCACCATTTCCATGAAAGATGGAGCCACCACCCCCACCAGCGACCGCATCGTGATCGCAAGCAGCGCCACGGCGTCCATCACCCTGGATGGGGTGTCGATCAGCACTGGGGCGACAACAAGCGCGATTGACCTTTCTGCCAACTCCAACCTGACTTTGATTTTACCGGCAGACTCGGATAATAATCTGAAAATCAATAACTGGGTCTTAGAGGGGACAAATGCGGCTTGTATTCATGTGCCCTCTAGTACCAAGCTTACGATTCAGTGCGCTGAAAGCGGCGAGCATACTTGCTCGGATACCTCTTGCGGCAAACTATCTGCCAGCGGCGACAGTCAAGGTGCAGGCATCGGCGGTAGCCAGGGCGAGGACTGCGGTACGGTTGTCATTGAAGGGGGCATTGTCAATGCCACCGGCGGTGACAGCGCCGCCGGCATTGGTGGTGGAAATAAAGGCAGCGGCGGTACCATCACCATAAACGGCGGGGTCGTGACCGCCACCGGGACAGCAGGCGGTGCAGGCATCGGCGGAGCGGGAGAAAACGGCACCGGCGGTAAGATCACGATTACCGGCGGGATCGTGACAGCCACTGGCGATGGCGGCGCTGCGGGCATCGGTGGGGGTTGGCACAGCGCCGGCGGTACGGTCATCATCACCGGCGGCGTTGTAACGGCCAAACTCGCCTCCGTCGAAGGCGGCGGCCAAGGCGCAGGCATCGGCGGCGGAGCGGGTGCGGACAACGGCACATTCAAGACCAACATTGATGGCACCACCGGCAACGCCGTGATTTTTGCCAGCAGCAACCTTGAGGGGAACGAGATTGGTGATGACTACGACACCTCCAACTGGAGCGGTGTGATCTTCCGGGGCAATGTGGGCGAGGTGCATGGCACTGTCACGCTGACTGATAGCTTTACGATTCCCAGTGGTTATTTTCTCTTTATCCACAGCGGAGCCTCACTGACCATTCCGGACACACTGTCCATTACAAACAGCGGCCATATAATTATGGTAGACGATGGAAAACTCATCTCAGCAGATAGAGTGAGCGGAGGCATTGTCCAGCAGAATTATACTGTAACCTTTGAAATGAATGGGGTTGGAACGCCCCTGCAACCTTACTATGCCATTAGCGGCAATAAAATCTCCAGTGACTATAATAATCAGACCGCAGACGGATATACTTTCGGCGGTTGGTACAAGGACAAGGACTTCAAAACGCTCTGGAACTTTGACACGGATACTGTAACAGCCCTCGTGACGTTGTATGCCAAGTGGAAGGCTGACAGCCCCGATGCCAAAGCTGTGACTGTCAACTATGCGGAAGAGACGATTTCTTTTGACAGCACACTGGAAGTAAATACATCGGAAACATTTGACGGTACTTCTATAAAGAACGGCGAATCCATTACGGAGTATATCCAAGACAGCGGGGCAACGCTTTACGTCCGGGTAAAAGCAGACGGCAGTATCGGCGCGAGTGATGCGGTAGGAGTTGTCATCCCTGCCCGCCCGGCAGCGCCTGCGGCCGTTCAAGGCGGCTATGAGAAGCTCACCGGCGTAACGGCGGCAATGCAATACAGCGCAGACGGCAAAACCTGGACGAACATCACCGGAACGGAAGTAACCGGGCTTACCGCCGGAACCTATCAGGTGCGCTATAAAGCAACCGACAGCGCCTTTGCAAGTCAAGCCCTTTCGGCAGAGGTGCTGGCAAAAGCTCCCGCCACCGAACCCACATCCCCCTCCACCGAACCCACATCCCCCGCCACCGGGGATAGCAGCAATTTGCTGCTGTGGATCAGCCTGCTGGTGGTATCTGCCGCCGGAGCGGCAGCGCTGGGTCTGTCCATGTGGAAGAGAAGGAAATTTGACCGTTAAGTAAATAACACCCCAGCGCCGCGCGCCTCCCATTCTGGAGGCGCGCGGTTTTTCGGCGCATGGGCGCAATGTGCCATTTCCCCTTGCAATGGGGCGCGTTCGATACTATAATGATAACGGCAAAAACAGGATCGAGAAAGGGAGAAATGCACCATGACACAGCGTGAAAGAATGTTTGCCGGGAAACTCTACGACCCGTTTGCGGACGGTATGCCGGAGGAACGCACCCAAGCCCACCGGCTTTGCAAGCTGTATAATGACACCTTTGATACCGATGTGGAGCGGCGCAAGGCGCTGCTGGATCAGCTGATGCCCAACCGGGGGGAGAACGTCTATCTGCAGGGGCCGATTTATTTTGATTTCGGCATACACACCTCCATGGGCAGAGACAGCTACGCCAATTTTAACCTGACGGTGCTGGACGAGGGCAAGGTGACCATTGGGGAGTCCGTATTCATTGGCCCCAATGTCTCCCTGCTGACGCCGATCCATCCCCTTTGCTATGAGGATCGCAACTCCTTCTTTAACGAGAAAACCGGCGTGGTGACCAACCTGGAGTTTGCCGCGCCCATCACCATTGAGGACAACTGCTGGATCGCCGCAAACGTCACCATCTGCGGCGGCGTGACCATCGGGGCGGGGAGCGTCATTGGCGCGGGTTCTGTGGTCACCCGGGACATTCCACCCAACAGTTTGGCCGCCGGGAACCCCTGCCGGGTGATCCGCCAGATCACCCAGGCAGACCGTCTGAAAGATCGAAGCGTGGACTGAAACTAGGAGGGATAAAAGCTCCCCGGTGCGGCCAAAAGCCGCGCCGGGGAGCTTTCTCCATGGTATCAATTTTTATTCCGCCGGCAGAGCGGCACGCCTTGCGATTGCCCGGTACGCCAATTCCAGGAAAACAAAGTTCATCGCCGCAAATATCAAGAGATACGCCGGCATGATTCCAATTCCCACGTTTTGCTGGATAAAACCAAATACCGTGGGCATAAAGGTACTGCCGATATAGGCAAACGCCATTTGCAGGCCGATGACCGAGGCGCTGTATTTTTTGCCAAAATTGGCCGGCGCCATATGCTGAATAGAGGGATAGATCGGCCCCATGCCGGTTCCAATCAACAGAAAGCCCATCACGGCCGTGTAATATTGGGAGCCGGGAATCAACACCAGAAGGATGCCGAGAGTCTCCACGATAAGACCGGCTCGAATCAGCTTTCGGTCGCCGATCCGATTGGAGATAAAGCCTGCAATCAATCTGCCCAGCATCAGCCCGCCAAATATCAGGGAACCAAAGGAGGCGATCCATTCCTGGCTCAGCCCTTCCTTTGTTCCGGCAAAATAGCTGGATGTCCACAGGAAACAGGTGGCTTCCCCGGCACAGTAGGCAAAAAATGCAATCAGCGTCAGCACAACGCCGGGAACCTTCAGCGCGTCCATGATGCCGGCAGATTCCCCGGTATCCTCCTCCGTCTGACCGCCCGTCTTCCAAAGCGGCAGAGAGAGAATACATACGGCTAAAATTCCCATCTGTACAAAGGCGATCCATCGATAGCCTTCGTTCCAGCAAGCGTATTTCAGCGCAAGCGCCATAATATTGGGGCTGATGACCGCGCCCAAGCCATAGAAGCAGTGCAGAAAGTTCATGACCCGTGAGGAATAGTGGTTCGCCACATAATGGTTCAGGGCTGCATCCACGGAACCGGCTCCCAGCCCGTAGGGCAGTGCGAACAGGAAGAGCATCCAGTATTGACTGGAAAAGGAAAAACCAACCAGTCCCAGAACGGTGAGGGCAATGGATACCACCACGATCCATTTTGTTGCAAACTTCTGGATGAGTTTGGGGCTAATTAAAGACGATACAATCGTCATAAATGCGATCGTCATGGACACATACCCCGCATAGGAGGAGGGAACGCCCATGGCCGTCTGCATGACAGGCCACGCAGACCCCAGCAGAGAATCCGGAAGCCCCAGACTCACAAAAGCCAGATAGATAACGGCCAGTAATAAAGAACCCATGGCATTTATACTCCTTTTCCCGCGCTTTTCTTAATTTTTTCGTGATAGAAATAATTCACGATCACAGGCGGCGCATCAAAAGGCCGCTGCATACTGTCATCGTTCACCACATAGTCAAGGCCGATCTCTGTGGAATAGGCTTTTAATTCTGCGTCCAGCAGCTCCCAATAGCTGCGATTGCCTCGATTATAAATATCCTGATACAGTGGCAGCAAAGCAGGATATTTCTCTTTGATATAATCCATAATGACCGCTTTATAGCTGCCACGCAGATTTAGATTTTCAAGCCAGATTAAGTTGCACAGCGCCTTCGCCCTTTGAATGATCGCTTTTACGTCGGTGATACCGGGGAATATAGGGGAGACGAAGCAGGTGGTGCGAATCCCTGCCCGGTGGAACGCCTCCATAGCCGCAAGCCGGCGCGCAATGCTGACAGCGTTGTCCATATCCTGTTTGAAATTCTCGTCCAGCGTATTGACCGACCAGGAAACCCGGGCGTCCGGGAAGGTTTTTATCAAATCCAGGTCGCGCAGAATCAGATCGCTTTTGGTGGCGATGCTGAGTTTTACGCCGCTGCCCTGCAGCTGCTCCAGCAAAGCGCGGGTGCGCCCGTAAATTTCCTCCTGCGGCAGATAGGGGTCTGTGACGGAGCCGATAAACAGTTCCTTGCCCGCATATTTTCGAGGGTTCTTGATCTCCGGCCAGAGTTTCACATCCAAAAAGGTTCCCCATGGTTCGGTGTGACCGGTAAACCGCTTCATAAAGGAGGCGTAGCAATACCGGCAGCCGTGGGTACAGCCCACATAAGGATTGACCGAGTATTCGCATACCGGCAGATTGGACTTGGATAGGATGCTTTTCACTTCAATTGCTTGAATGATTGGAGATTGCATACTTACCAGCCTCCCATGTGGATATGTCCGTCCGGGTTACTGCTATACTGCTCTAAAACCAGCGCGTCCTCCTTCGGGTACCCTACGCCGATAAAGCATGGCGTCATCCAGCCCTGCGGTACTCCCAGTGTACTCAGTACAACATCGTGTTCTTTGTTCAGCGGAATCCGCAGCGAGTAGCCTAAGCCCTCATTGATAACAGCGTTAAATTCCATTTTGCCTGTTCTCCTTTGCAAGAAAGCTTCTCTGTACGCCCTGGGTTACAATGTCTGCCGGCTGCAATTCTCCCAGCAAAAGGGGAGACGACGGATTGTGCAGATGGTAGTTTTCCACTGCCTTGCGCGGGTTTTTATTTGCGTAGCAGTATTTGCAGCCGTTCATACAGGTATCGTATGCGCCAATATCGCGGCTCTCGATACAGTGGCATCCCTGCCGCATCCCCTTGTGCTTCAAATCCTTGAAGACGACGCCGTTTGCCTGGCCAAGAATGTCCAGGGTCATGCAGCCCGAGGGATGGACGCCATAGCGGGAGTAATCCCCGTTGGTACCGCAGGTCTGAAGATGGAACCCATATTTCTTTGCGATCTCGCCAAGCCCCTTGGCAAGGCGCTCTTTATCCTGCTGGGTCAGCGGAATTAGCTCCGGCATATTCACTTCCAATTTTTTATACATCTCTACAAAACTGAAAATGCAGCGGTCAATATAGGGGGCGAGAGCAGCGGCCATTTCTTCAAAGATTTTCAAATGCGCTTCAACAGTGTATGTTTCCGTGAGCAGAACGGGGTCATACCGCCAGGCAATGCGCTCCTTTCCCACCTGCCGGGACAGAGCGATCAGCGTATCTATGCTCTCCGCGATAGACGGTACGCCCGGCTCAATCTCCTTTCCGTAGGCGGTGATGGTGTAATGAAAATAGGTGTGGAACAGATCGGTGATCTCGTGGAGCCGGGGCAGAATTGGCTTGTAGTTTTTGGAGCAGAACACGACGCAGTCCACCACATCCGGCGTCAGCGCGTAGCGCGTTACCTTGTTGGGAAACAGCGGATTGCGGGAGAGCACAAACCCCTCGCGAAACCGGTTCAGGAGCCATTGGGTATAGTATTGAACGGTATCCGTTCTGCCGCCTGTGTTGATAATCATAATTGTGTTCCTCCGATTTCTTGAAATTTGCGTTTCATATGGTTGGAAAACAGCGTTGTAATCCGCACAAGCTCCGCCATTTCCCCTTCCGGCAGCGCGCGCATGGCGTCAATTTCCGCCTCTGCGGCGGGGGGAATGATTTGCGCTGTGTATTGGATGCCTGCGTCGGTCAGGCGGATAATTTTATTGCGCCGGTCATCTTCCGACTCGGTCAGGGACAGATACCCCCGCTTGAGAAACTTTTTAATAATGGCGCTGATGGTCTGCTTAGTGGCGGATAGACGCTGGCAGATATCCGATTGCAGACAGCCCTCCGGGGAAAACCAGATAATGTCCAATACGAATAGTTCTTTTGCGGTCAGTCCGTGCCGTCTGGCGTACAGCTCGTATACGGCGAATTGCGCGTCTCTCAATTTGCAGTATTCGTTCACATATGTTCTTATCTGCTCCCGTTCCATAAAACGCCTCCTAAAATATTTGATAGTCTGATATTTGACCATAGGATAACACAAAGAAGAAAGGCTGTCAAGACATTTTTCCAAACGCCGGAAAAATTTATATTATACAGCGTTTTACTGCCCGCCGTGGAGAATGCCGATGGAAAAAAGACGCGGAGCAAGTTTTCTGCTCCGCGTCTTCGAATACTTTCCGGGTTATCCGCTGAGCCGCGCATCGCTGCGCTTTCTTACAACGGGAAAATCCCCAGGATCTCCGTGGGGCCGTCCAGAATCAAGGCTTCCACCCGCCCGTTACCGCTGACCTGATATTCCAGCGTGCCGCCTTGGTTCCGGGCGATGAGATGTCCGCCGGGGAGTTGACCGGAGATCCAAAGGGCGGCGGCCACGCTGCCGCAGCCGGTGCCGCAGGCCAGGGTATAGTCCTCCACTCCCCGCTCATACGTCAGTACCCGCACGGTATCTTTCTCCAGCCGGGTGAAGAAATTCACGTTGGCGCCCTTGGGAAAGGCTGGGTCATGCCGCAGTGCCGCTGCCTGCTCCCGCAGAGCCTCCCTATCCTCCCAGCGCAGCCCGGGGATTTCTTTGACAGCGTGGGGCACGCCGGGATCTCCCAGCTCCACATAGGCGCAGTCCGGCTTCCGGTGCAAGTCCAGCACACTGGGATTGTTCAGCCGCACCCGGTACATGACCTGGGAGAGTCGCTGCCCGGGCACCAGCCCTGCGTCAGTTTCAATGGACATGGTTTCCCTGGCAATGCCGTTTTCGTAGGCAAAGCGGCATGCACAGCGGCTGCCGTTGCCGCACATTTCCCCCCGGGAGCCATCGGAGTTGTAAAAATGCAGGCGGAAATCGGCCTTTTCGGAGATGTCCACCGCCATAAAGCCGTCCGCATGGGTTCTGGCGCACAGTTCCTTGGCCATCTGCGGGAAGTCCAGGCGCTTGCCCCGGGCGTCCAGCACCATAAAGTCGTTGCCTGCGCCGCTCATATGCCATACCTGCATCGTTAACCCTCCAGCAGGTGGGACATATCGTAAAGACCCTTGGGCTTGCCCAGCAGGAATTTTGCCGCATCTACCGCGCCGTCCGCCAGCATCCCCCGATCCCCGGCCTCGTGCCGCAGGGTGAGGGTCTGGCTGCCGGTGGCAATGTGCACCTCGTGCACCCCCACCACGTTGCCCATGCGCAGGGACTGAATACCGATTTCATTCTTTTTCCGCCTGCCCTCGCCAACCCGGCCGCAGTGCGCTGCAGCCTGGGGGCGCACCTCCTGCAAGGCATGGAAGAGCATTTTCGCCGTGCCGCTGGGGGCGTCCACCTTCCGGTTGTGATGGATCTCCAGGATTTCAATATCTGCGTCTGGGAAAAAGGCGGCGGCCTCCTTGGCCAGCCGGCACAGCACGGCGATGCCCAGGCTCATATTGCCGCTGAAGAATACGGGGATGTCCTGGGCGGCGGTGCGGATCAGCGCCTTTTCCACGTCGGTATGCCCGGTGGTGCCGATGACCACCGCCGCACCCCGGGACTTGGCATACTCCAGCACGTCGTTTACCGCTGTGTGGTGGGAAAAATCAATCACCATATCCACATCCAGGGGCGGGAGCTGGGAAAAGTGGGTGCAGACCCCGTTTTCCCCATCGATGCTCACCCGACCCACCACCTGGTCGCCCAGGCGGGCGTCAATCAGCTTGCCCATGGCGCCGTTGGCGCCGCAAAGAACTGCTCTCATCTTACACTACCCCCAATTTCCGCATTTCCGCCAGCAGCGCCGCCCGGTGGGCAGGCTCCATGGGCGTCAGAGGCAGGCGCAGATGCTCCTCCCCAAAGCCCATGGCGGACACGGCGGCCTTGGCGGGGATGGGGTTCACCTCGCTGAACAGGCAGTGGATCAGCGGCCACAGCTGGCACTGAATCCGGGCGGCTTCCGCTGTATCTCCCCGGAAGTAGGCGTCCGTCATGGCCACAGACGCCTTGGGAACCACATTGCTCATGACGCTGATGCAGCCTTTGCCGCCCATGGACAGGATAGGAACCACCACGCCGTCCTCACCGGAGTATACATATAGGTCGTCTCCGCATTTGCTCACCAGCTCCACCACCTGCGCCATATTGCCGCTGGCTTCTTTGATGGCGTTGATGTTGGGGTGCTTGGAGAGCACTGCGGCGGCGTCCGGCAGCAAATTGCATCCGGTGCGGGAGGGGACGTTATAAAGGATCACAGGCTTTTCCGAGGCATCGGCCACGGCAGTGAAATGCGCGATGAGCCCGGCCTGGGTTGCCTTATTATAGTAGGGGGTCACCACCAGTACAGCGTCCGCGCCGTCGCCGCAGGCGCTGCGGGTAAACTCCAGCACGTGCTGGGTATGGTTGGTGCCGGTTCCGGCGATCACAGGCACACGACCTGCTACCCGGCGCACGGTGAAGCGGATCACTTCTTTCCGCTCCTCGGGAGAAAGTGTGGCGCTTTCGCCGGTGGTGCCTACTGCCACCAGGGCGTTAACGCCGTTTTCCAGCTGAAAATCAATAAAGCGCGCCAGCGCGTCGTAGTCCACGCCGGTGGCGGTCATGGGTGTGACCATAGCGGTGGCGATGCCTTGAAAGACCAACGGCTTCATAAAAAAACCTCCTTGTATCTATTCCTCCGGTTTTCTACAGTTTATCACAGTTGCATGGAAAAGTACATACCGAATCTTGCGGATTTGCGGATTTACGGAATTGCGCCTGCCGGGAAGCGCCGCTTCCCCAAGCCAACAGTTTTTGCCAAATTCCCGAAAATTTCTATTGACAAAGCGGGGAGGATAGGGTATACTAAGTTTATCACATGAGCGTATGCTCATATATCGATATAAATTGGAGGAGATCTCATGGCCAAGAAAGTATATTGGATCTCCGGTCTGGACTGCGCCAACTGCGCGGCCAAGATCGAGCGGAAGATCAACGCCATGCCGGAGGTGGAGGAGGCAGCCATCACCTTTGCTACCGGACAGCTGCATATGAAAGCCCACGATCCGGATGCCCTGCTGCCCCAGGTATTGGAAATTGCCCGGAGTATTGAGCCTGGAGTGGTGATTGCGCCGAAGTCCGGCGAACGTCCGCACCAGGGAGAGCATACCCATGCCCACCATGAGTCCTGCGCCTGTGGACACGCGCACCATGACCACTGCGGCTGTGACCATGCCGAACACGATCATTGCACCTGTGAGCATACCTATGCCGGACATGAACATACCCCTTCGCATCATCACGCACGTCAGAAAGAAGCGCATGACCACGGCGGCGACAGCCTGCTTCCCATTCTGGCAGGCGCCGGGCTGTTCCTGCTGGGGCTGTTCCTGGAGTATATCCACCAGGAGATCCCTGCACGGCTGTCCTTTGTGGCGGGGTATCTGACGCTGGGTCTGCCGGTGCTGGCGGACGCGGTGAAGAATATGGGAAAAGGCCACGTATTGGATGAGAATTTTCTGATGAGCATTGCCACCCTGGGCGCGTTTGCCATTGGGGAGTTTCCGGAGGCGGTGGGCGTGATGCTTTTCTACCGGGTGGGAGAATTCTTTGAGCATAAGGCAGTGGAACGCAGCCGCAGCCAGATCATGGAGGCCATTGATCTGCGCCCGGAAGTGGTTACCCTGGAGAGCGGCGAAACCATCCCGGCGGAGCAGGCCAAGGTAGGCGATCTTCTCCGCCTGCTGCCCGGCGACCGCATTCCCCTGGACGGCATCATCCGGGCGGGGGAGAGCCGCATTGACACCGCGCCCATCACCGGCGAACCGGTGCCCGTCCGTGTGGGGCCGGGCGAGGCAGTGCTCTCCGGCTGCGTGAATACCTCCGGCCGGCTGACCATGGAGGTGACGAAGATATTGTCGGAGTCCATGGTCACGCGGATTCTGGACAGTGTGGAAAACGCCGCTGCCAGCAAACCGAAAATTGACCGCTTTATTACCCGTTTCGCCCGGGTCTATACCCCGGTGGTGGTGGCGCTGGCGCTGGGAGTTGCCGTGATCCCGTCCCTGGTCACCGGCAACTGGAATTACTGGGTATATACGGCGCTGTCCTTCCTGGTGATGAGCTGCCCCTGCGCACTGGTGCTCAGCGTCCCGCTGGCGTTCTTCTCCGGCATAGGCAAGGGCAGCAAGCAGGGGATTCTCTTCAAAGGCGGCGTGTCCATCGAAGCCATGGCGCAGGTCAAGGCCGTGGCTATGGACAAGACGGGCACCGTTACTCAGGGCAGCTTCGATGTGCAGGAGGTGCAGGGCGGCGACGAAGTATTGGCGCTGTGCGCCAGCTGTGAGCAGGCGTCCAACCATCCCATTGCGGTGAGCATTGTCCAGGCGGCCAAGACCCAGGGACTCCTGCTGGAGCGGCCGGAATCCCTGGAGGAGATTCCCGGCCATGGCCTGCGCGCCGAAGTAGGAGGAAAGGAAGTCCTCTGCGGTAACGAGGCGCTTATGGAGCGCTATGGCGTTGCCGTATCCCATTTCCAGCCCCGGCAGATGGGGACATGGGTGCTGGTGGCGGTGGACGGGAAGCTGTCCGGCGCCATCCGCATTGCGGACGCGGTAAAGCCTGAGGCTGGGCAGGCGATTACCGAACTCAAGCGCATGGGCGTGACCACCGCTATGCTTACCGGAGACAGCGCCGAGACGGCTGCTGCAGTTTCCCGGAATCTGGGCATTGAGGAAGTGCATGCCAAGCTGCTGCCCGGTGAGAAGCTGGAGCGGCTCCAGGACATCCGCGCCCGGTATGGGCAGGTGATGTTCGTGGGCGATGGGATCAACGACGCACCGGTGCTGGCCGGCGCGGATGTGGGCGCGGCGATGGGCAGCGGCGCGGACGCAGCCATTGAAGCGGCGGACGTGGTATATATGACCTCCTCTGTGGAGGCCATCCCGGAATCTCTGCGCATTGCGCGGAATACCAAGACCATCGCCTGGCAGAACGTGGTATTTGCGTTGATCGTTAAGTTCGCTGTGATGATCCTGGGACTGCTGGGCTTTGCCTCCATGTGGATGGCGGTATTCGCCGACTCTGGCGTGGCCATGCTGTGTGTGCTCAATTCTATCCGGCTGCTTTACAGCAAATAATGGGGCTTCCCCGCCCGGAAAACACAAGAGGCCAAACCCCGCCGGGGTTTGGCCTCAAAATGCTGCGGAGACAGGATTATTTTTGGGCGTCCTCCCAGCTGTCGGGATAATGCAGACGCATATACTCCGCCATAGCGCCGGGGCGCTCCCAAAGCCGCTGCTCCCGAATTTCCCGGGCAACCATTTTCCGAATCCTGGACAGAACCTCCGATGACAGTTCCTCATGGCGGAAGATACGGATGGTATTCTTTTCCGCCTCCTCCAGCAGCGCCTGGTAGAGGTCTGGGATCCGCTCCTGGGAGAGAATCCGTACCGGCTTACGGGACAGATATTCGTTGGGAATACGGGTGGTCTCCGTTTCCTCGGGGGCGCAGATATACAGGCTGGCGGACTTCCCCTGGTACAGCGCTTTTAGAGCGCCTGGCCAGAATTCCTCAAAATAGATCTGACCGTCCCGGGTATACCCATAGGTATACTCAAAATTTTGTACGCCGTACAGCAGCGCCATGGGGCGCAGCGTGCATAAATATACCGCGCTGGGTTTTTCTGAAAAATAGATGGGCTTTCGGGGTTCCAGAACCGAGATGTCCGCTGTAGGCGACGCATGATAATAAACCATATCCATTCCTCCTGGCTGTAATTTCTTTATAATCATACCATATCCAGGAGAAACAACAAGACTTGTAATGTATTCGGATTTGTGGTATACTATATATGCAAAAAGGCAGACACCCCCGCCGGAGAGAAACCGGCGGGGGTGTTGGTCAATCCAGCGCCAAGCCGAAGTAGCGGGGCGCTTCCCCCGGGCAAAGAGGGCGGTACATGGCAAAAGGAGCGCCGTCTCCAGGAGCGCGGAAATCTCCGGCAGGGAAGCCCAGGGTTCGGAGAATGCCCGGCGCCTGACTGGGGTCGCCCAGCAGCTCAAAAATGGCAGCGGTCTCCCGGCTGACTGCCAGCAGGCAGTTTTCTCCCGCATAGAAATCGGCAAATCCTGACAAGTATGCCAGATTCTCCCCCTCCTGGAGCACGCCTCCGGGAGGAAGCCGCTTCCGGCGGCACAGCGCATATTCTTCCGGGGAAAGCTTCCGCAGGGGGACGGGGATGTTGCCGGCAGCGCAGCGCCAACGGCGCAGAGTACAGCGATGCCCATAGCCCATACGCGCATACAAACAGGACAGTGCTGCAGAGGCGGGCACCAGGATGCTGCCGGCGTAGCCCTGGGCGGACAGAAGGCTGTGAACCTCCTCCATCAGCCGGTGGCACATCCCCTGATTTCGGTATGGTTTTGCTGTGGCAATGGCGTAAAGATAGGCCAGCTTCTCCCCCTGGAAGCTGCAGTCAAACCAGTACAGCGCCGCAGCCAGCCGGCCGTCTTTTTCCAGGGTGCGGCAGCGGCTGGGGGAATAGGCGGCGGCAAAGAAATGATCCAGCAGCGCGTCCGTGTCCCCGAACGCCTCTTTCCACAATGCCCGCAGGGATGCAGTATCAGTAGTCACAGTTGTCCTCCAGTAAGCAGGCCCAATATTTTTCCACCAGAAATTCTGGGCAGTAGGATAGCTTGGCCTGCCGCAAACCGTCAATACCCATGTCGTCCTCCCGGTTCAGGTAGCGGATATGGGGATAAAGCTCCCGGATATATTGGGCAAACGCCTGGTTAATGGCGGCATATGCACCATCGATTTCTGCCCAGGCCTTTTCAAAATGCACGTCAAAGGTGTCGCTGGACAAGGGAGAGCCCAGGGTAAAGGCAATGATCTCCCCGTCGTCCTCCATCATGAGCCCTTCGATCCCCAGGGTTTTGCGGTGCTGCAAGGCGCGGCGGATGGCGGCCTGCTCCATATGAAAGTCCTGATGGGGATTCTGCGCCAGCCGCCGGGCATACCACTTTTCCGCCATTTCCCACGCGCGCAGAGCGTTGCCTTCCTGGATGGGCAGGATGGCGCAGCGGGGATGGGCGGCTTGGAATCTGCGCAGGTGATTGCGTTTTTTCTGCAGCTTCCGCCCTTTCAGATATGCCAGGGCGTCGATGGAATAAACATAATCAAAGCCACTGCGGTCACAGTGGATGCGAAATTTACCGGGAAACATAGCTTGCAGGGCGTCGCACTCATCCCGGTACATCCCGGTAAGGCGGCAAGCCACGCCGCGGGCTTGGGCGTCGGCAATAATGGCCTCCAGCACAGGCCGGATGTCTCCGCGCCCCACCGGATAAGGATATACGCTGCGGCGGCTGAATTGGGAAAAGATGGTAAGGTAGCCGTCCACCACGGCCGTCCGCTGCCGCCCCCAAAGATAGAGATTGGCGAAGGTATATTCGCAGCCGGGACGTGCGCCCAGTGCCAGCAGACGGTCGTATTCCGCTTTGCGGGAAAGCGCGATGGGCTGATAGTCGATCATCATGGGTCGGTTCCTTTCTCGGGCAGATGTATTATAGTAATACTATATTTTTGGCGGCTGCCTGCAGAATGATACCTGAAAAAGAACCGCCGCTGAATTTTCAGCGGCGGGATTTCGTGCTGCTTATTTACAGATACTGTTTGACGGCGTCGGAGGCCAGCGCGGCGTCGTCGGACACCGTCATTGTGATCTCCATATTGTTGGCCTTGGCGAAATCAGCGCACCACAGGATGAACGCCTCGCCGGCGGTGCGGTCGGAGCCGATGGTCTTATACAGGTTGTCGATGTACACATGGGTGATGTCAAAATTACCGGCGTGCAGGCCGCTTAAAAGTCCCTTCAGCATATCGGCGTTGCGAATGCCGTACTCCTTGGAGTCTACCAGGCGCACCTTATAGCTCACGTCATAGGTGAGCTTCTTGCCGTACTCAATGCACACCACGTCGCCGGCGGCGTGCTCCACAGTGTCGTGAATGGAATCAATCAGCTTCTTGGTCTTGCCGGAGCCTTTCAGGCCCATAATAACATGAATCATTGGATTCGTCCTCCTTTGCATTTCCTTGGGGGAGTAATATAGTCATTTTACCAGTTGACCCGGGAATTTTCAACTGTTTTTTCGTGGAAGATGAAAATTTTAGTTTTCATAGCCGGGCTTGCCCAGCAGCTGGAACATATTCCGCTTGTAAAACTCCACGCCCGGCTGATTAAAGGGATTGACTCCCAGCATATAGGCGGAAATGCCGCAGGAGAGCTCCAGGAAGTAGAACAGCTCGCCCAGTTTCGCTTCGTCCAGCTCGCCCACATCCATGGTAATCACCGGCACGCCGCCGTCCACATGGGCGGCCAGAGTGCCTAGGTACGCCTGCTCGTCCACATAGTCCAGGGTTTTACCAGCCAGATAGTTCAGGCCGTCTAGATTCTTGTAGTCGGAGCCGATGGTATGCGTCTGCTGGGGCGGCGCGAAGCGCACCATGGTTTCAAAGATATTCCGCGCGCCCTGCTGGATCATCTGCCCCAGAGAATGGAGGTCGGCGGTGAACTCCGCAGTGACGGGGAAGATACCCTTGCCGTCCTTGCCCTCAGACTCGCCGAAAAGCTGCTGCCACCAGCCGCCCAGCATTTTGAAGCCCGGCTCAAAGGACTCGAAAAGCTCCATGACCTTGCCGTTGCGATAGAGCAGGTTGCGGATGGCGGCATAGAGCCACACGGGGTTTTCAAAGGAACGCAGGTCATAGGCTTTCACAGCTTCATAAGCGCCCCGCATCACCTGGCGGATGTCGATGCCGGCCACGGCCATAGGCAGCAGTCCCACTGCGGTAAGCACGCTGTAGCGTCCGCCCACATCAGGGGGGATCACAAAGGTCTCCCAGCCCTCTTCCTCGGCCATCTGGCGCAAGGCGCCCTTGCAGGGATCGGTAATGGCGTAGATGCGCTTCCTTGCGCCGTCGGTGCCGTACTTCCGCTCCAGCATCCAGCGCAGAGAGCGGGTGGCGATGGCTGGCTCGGTGGTGGTGCCGGACTTGGAGATGATGGCGATAGAGAAATCCTTCCCCTCCAGCAGGCGGCACAATTCATTCCAGTAGCGGGTGGAGAGGCTGTTGCCTGCGAAGAAGATCTGCGGGTCGCCCTTTCCTTTGCCGATATTGTGGTTTGCGCCCTGCAAAAGCTCAATGGCTGCCCGAGGACCCAGGTAGCTGCCGCCAATGCCGATCACCACGAACACATCGCTGCTTTGACGGATCTGCTCCGCCGCCAGGCGGATGCGCTGCATTTCCTCCGTCTCTTCCGCTGTGGGCAGATCCAGCCAGCCCAGGAAATCGTTGCCGGCGCCAGAGCGCTCGGTGAGGGTTCTATGCGCCGCGGATACTTCCTTTTCGGTGGACAGCAGATCCGGGAGGGAAAGCTGCCCCCACACATTGGAGATATCTACTTTTATCATTGCAGTGGTTCATCCTTTCTGCGTTTTTTTGCCTGCCTATATGTTACCGCAAAATCCCGCCGAACGCAAGACCTTGGTGAAAACTTTCAAAAATTTTCAAAAAATTTTGTGTTCGCTATGGCTTTTTCCCAACTTGGACGGTATAATAGCCATGATCGCTTATACACGAAGCAGGGAGGACGGCAGAAATGAAGTATGGATTTGGGATCGATGTGGGGGGCACCATGGTCAAGATCGCGTTTTTTGACCAATTGGGGGAACTGCTCCACAAATGGGAGATCCCCACGGTCACTGCGGAGGGCGGCAGCCGGATACTGCCGGATATTGCCGCGGCTGTCCGGTCGCACTTGGAAAACGCGGGCGTTCCCAAGGAGGATGTGCTGGGCATCGGGGTAGGCGTACCCGGGCCGGTGGACGGCCGGGGCGTGGTAAATCGATGCGTGAACCTGGGCTGGGGGGTATTCAACCTCCATGAGATGTTGGGGGAGCTCACCGGCCTTCCTGTAAAAGCAGGAAACGACGCCAATATGGCGGCGCTGGGGGAAGCCTGGAAGGGCGGCGGCCAGGGCTACGAAAATATGGTGTTTGCCACGCTGGGTACCGGCGTGGGCGGCGGCGTGGTGCTGGGGGGCAAAGTGCTCTGCGGCGTTCATGGCGCCGGCGGCGAGATCGGCCATATGGTGCTTCGTAAAGACGAGACAGAGCCGTGCGGCTGCGGCAAATACGGCTGCGCGGAGCAGTATTGCTCCGCCACGGGTCTTGTGCGCATGGCGCGTGGGGCGCTGGAAGGCTTTGCCGGCGTTTCCCTGCTGCAAAGCGCCGGGGAACTCACCAGCAAGGCGATCTTTGACGCGGCGGCTGCGGGCGACGCTCTGGCGGCGGAGGTACTGGAGCAGTACTATGACTGCCTGGGAGAATTTTTGGCCAATATCTGCTGCGTGATCGATCCGGACATCGTGGTGCTGGGCGGCGGCGTCAGCAAGGCGGGGAAACCCCTGCTGGAAGGCGTAAGACGCTATTTTGAGAAGTACATATTCCACGCCGCCAGAGAGGTTCGCCTGGCGCTGGCCACCCTGGGCAACGACGCAGGGGTTTACGGCGCATTCCAGCTGGCGCTGTCGGAATTTGGAAATATAGGATAGAACTTTAGGAGGAAATAAAATGCATTGTTATCGCAAAATTCAAGACGATCTTTTTTGGGTGGGCGCCAACGACCGTCGGCTCGCCATGTTTGAGGGCGTGTATTCTGTACCCGCAGGGGTGAGCTACAACTCCTATGTGCTGCTGGATGAAAAAACCGTCCTCTTTGACACGGTGGACAAGGCCGTGAGCGGCCGCTTCTTCGAAAATTTGGCGGCGGTGCTTCAGGAGCGGGCGCTGGACTATATTTTCGTCCACCACATGGAGCCGGATCATTCCGCCACGCTGCGAGAGGTGGTGGAGAAGTATCCGGCCGCAAAGATCGTCTGCAATGCCGCCACCAAGAAGATGATGGAACAGTTCTTCCCCTTCGATGTGGCCTGTCGCTGGGTAGAGGCCAAGGAGGGAGAGGTATTCTCCACCGGCCGGCACAATTTCTGCTTTGTGAAGGCGCCCATGGTACACTGGCCGGAGGTGATGGTGTCCTTCGATACCACCGACGGCATCCTATTCTCCGCCGACGCTTTCGGCACCTTCGGCGCGCTGAACGGCGCGCTGTACGCCGACGAGGTGAATTTTGACCGGGACTATCTGGATGAGGCACGGCGCTATTACTGCAATATCGTGGGTAAATACGGCACACAGGTCACCAGCCTGCTCACCAAGGCGGCCATGCTGGACATCAAGATGATCTGCCCCCTCCACGGCTTTGTGTGGCGAAAGGATATAGGATATTATGTAAACAAATACCTGCACTGGGGCAGCTATACCCCGGAGCAGACCGGCGTGATGATCGCCTATGCCTCCGTGTACGGCAATACGGAGAATGCGGCGGAGATCTTGGCGGTGCGCCTGCGGGAGCAGGGGGTGCCCGTGGTGATGTTCGATGTATCTGTGACCCCTGCTTCGGAAATTGTGGCGGCGGCGTTCCAGTACAGTCACCTGGTATTTGCCTCCACTACCTATAACGCGGGCATTTTCGTCACCATGGAGGCGCTGCTCTCCGATCTGGCGGCACACAATTTGCAGAACCGCACGGTGGCGCTGATCGAGAATGGCTCCTGGGCGCCCACTGCCGGAAGCCTGATGCAGAAAATGCTCTCCGGCTGCAAGAACCTCACCTTCCTGGAGGGAACGGTGACCATCCGCTCCTCAGTGAAGGAAGCCCAGGTGGATCAGCTCCATGCTCTGGCGGACGCCATCGCCGCATCCACCGGCAAGAAGCAGACGGAAATTGCCCCCGCTACGCCTGGCAGCGTGGACAACGCCGCCATGTTCAAGCTGAGCTATGGACTGTTCGTGCTCACCGCCCGGGAGAACGGCAAGGACAACGGCTGCATCATCAACACCGCAGGAATGCTTACCGACACCCCCAAGCGTATCCAGATCGCAGTGAACAAGCAGAACTATACCCACGACATGATCCTGCGCACTGGGATGTTTAACGTGTCGGTGCTGACGGAGGAGGTGCCCTTCGCCATGTTCCAGCAGTTCGGCTTCTGCTCCGGCCGGGATACGGACAAGTTTGAAAAGGTTTCCTACCATGACCGCACCGCCAACGGCCTGCGCTATATTCCGGAGTATACCAACGCGGTGATCTCCGGCAAGGTCATTTCCGCTGCGGATTACGGCACCCACACCCTCTTTGTGGCGGAGGTTACCGAGGCCAAGACCCTTTCCAATGCGCCCAGCGTCACATATCAGTATTATTTCGACCACATTAAGCCCAAGCCTGCCCCCGCTGCCGAGAAGAAAACCGGCTGGGTGTGCAAGATTTGCGGCTATGTGTACGAAGGAGAGGAACTGCCGGAGGACTTTATCTGCCCCCTGTGCAAGCACGGCGCGGAGGATTTTGAGCGGCTGTAAAAGATGAAAAAACTGCCCGCCTGTTTCTCTAGGAAACAGGCGGGATTTTTTATGCGTCCAGGGCGGCGCGGGCGGCCTGCACGGCCTCCAGGCTGGTCTGCTGGATGTGCCACTCGTCCAGGCCGGGCAGCCCCATGGGCACCCCCTCCCGGCGGAAAGCCATCCGACTCTCCACGTCGGTTTTTCCGCTCATGTGGAAGGCGCGGCTCAGGGGCAGGGCAGTGCGGAAATGGGTGATGACAGAAGCCTTGACCCCCGCGCCAATAAGCACCTCCGGACCGTTCTGCTCCTCCCGCAGCTGCAGCATTCGGGCGATGACCGCTTCCCCGGCAGTGCAGGCGGAGGCGCCGCCGCTGGTGAGCACCGTGTCAATGCCCAGTTCGCCCGCGTCCAGATAGGTCTGCACCGGATCCCGGGACACATCCACCGCCCGATGGAGGGTCAGCCCTAAGCCGCCCGCCGCATCGATCAGGGGCTTCATGGCCTCCGTATCCAGGTCGCCCTGGGCGTTCAGGCAGCCGATGACAAAGCCGCTGGCACCGGCGCTTTTCAGCTGCACGATCTGCATTTTCAGCATTTCCAGTTCCTCCGGGGTGTACAGGAAGTCCCCTGCCCGGGGGCGCATCAGGCAGCGGATGGCCACATCCGACTCTGCCCGGATCTGCCGCAGCAGCGCCTCAAAGGGGGTCAGGCCGCCTACGGCCAGCGCGCTGCACAGCTCCAGCCGATCCGCGCCCCCGGCAATGGCCGCTCGTGCGGATGCCAGGGAGTCTACGCAAATTTCCAAAACTCTTTTTTTCATAAAGATTCCTCCGTTTCGTGGTGGGGATTTTCCGGGAAGTATAGATACTATAGCATATTTCCCAATACTTTGAAACGCCTTTCCCTGAGAAAATTCAAAAGTATTCTCCGAAGGGGGAGTGGCATTTCGCTGTGCAACTTTCTGCCTGTTTGCGTCCAGGGGTGAAATATGGATATGGGGGAGATCTCTATGAACAAGATCCTGAGAAAAAACGGGCTGGCTCTGCGTACGGCGGGGAAAACCGGCGGAGGTTTATATCCGGAGCCGCTGCCGCAAACGCGACCGCGGCAGTGCGTATGCCGTCAGCGCCGGCGCTATGGGCATATGGGCGAAAAAAACTCCGGCAGGCTGGCGCTCCGGCCGGTAAAGGCGGGGCTTGCCGTCCCGATGCTTTATGCGGAATACCTGGACAGCGCCGCCCTCCCGGCTCGCGCATACATTCCGATGGGGGCGGGACAATGAGTGAAGAAGCGGTGGTGGCGCTGATTTCCGGCGGACTGTCTCTGCTGGGGGTGATTGTGTCCAATATGGCGGCGGCGCGCAAGATGGACACCAATATTCGCATGGCGCAGGCGGTGACCGATACCAAGCTGGAAGAACTGACCCGGGAAGTGCGGGAACATAACCACTTTGCCCAGCGGATGCCGGTGGTGGAGGAACAGATCCGCACGCTGGAGCATAGAATCCAAGGGCTGGAGGAGGAAGGAGGAAGGGCATGAAAAACTGGTGGGATCGGCTGCTGAGCATCAAGAGCCTGGTTACGCTGGCGATGACGCTGGTGTTTTGTATTCTGGCCATTCGGGGAGATCTGAATGGGCAGGAGTTTATCACTATCTTTACCACGGTGATCGCCTTCTATTTTGGCACGCAAACCAGCAAATCAGAGCGCAAGGATGACCGGCAATAAACCGGCTTTCCCGGGTGGGTAAAGAAGCCCCGCCGCTGTATTCGGATTCCCGAGGGACAGCGGCGGGGCATTTTTTCTATCCGGGGCATTTCTTCGCCTGGGCGGAAGCGCAGGAAGCAAACGGCTCCCGTGGGCGGTGTTCGCGCTCCAGAGCGCCCAATATTTTTTCGGATGCCTCCGCAGCCGTTTTGCAGCCACAGCGTTATGATCCTGGGAGATTCCCGCCTGGAAAAATACCGTCCAGAGAATACAAAAGCAGCCGCGATCTATAGACAAACAGGCGAGGGAATTACTCCGGAACCCTGGGGGTCTGGGCAAGGCTGGCGGCGATCTCGGCGTCAGTGGGGATGGCGTCGGTCATATGTCCATCGTTGAAGCGCTGATAGGCGTACATATCGAAATAGCCCGTGCCGGTAAGCCCAAAGACGATGGTCTTCTCCTGGCCGGTTTCCTTGCAGCGCAGCGCCTCGTCTATGGCCACCCGAATGGCATGGCTGCTCTCCGGGGCAGGGAGGATGCCCTCCACCCGGGCGAACTCCGTAGCCGCCTGGAATACAGCCGTCTGTTCCACGCTCCTGGCTTCCAGCAGGCCGTCGTGATACAGCTGGGATACCACACTGCTCATGCCGTGATACCGCAGTCCCCCCGCATGGTTGGCAGAGGGGATAAAGCCGCTGCCCAGGGTATACATCTTCATCAGGGGACAGACCCTGCCGGTGTCGCAGTAGTCATATACATAGCTGCCCCGGGTGAGGGAGGGGCAGGAAGCCGGCTCTACAGCGATGATCTGGCAGTCCAGCTCCCCCCGGAGCTTTTGCCCAATGAAAGGAGAAATCAGCCCGCCCAGGTTGGAGCCGCCCCCGGCGCAGCCGATGATGATATCCGGGGTGATATTGTATTTGTCCAGAGCGGCCTTGGTTTCCAGGCCGATGACGGACTGGTGGAGCAGCACCTGGTTCAGCACACTGCCCAGTACATAGCGGTAGCCCTCCTGCCGCCCGGCGGCCTCCACCGCTTCGGAAATGGCGCAGCCCAGGGAGCCGCCGGTACCGGGAAAGCGGGCGAGAATTTCCCGCCCCACCTGGGTGGTGTCCGAGGGGGAGGGGGTGACTTTCGCACCATAAGTGCGCATGACCTCCCGGCGGAAGGGCTTCTGCTCATAGCTGACCTTCACCATATATACCTGGCAGTCCAGCTCCAAATAAGCGCAGGCCATACTCAAGGCGGTGCCCCACTGCCCCGCGCCGGTTTCCGTGGTCACGCCCCGCAGTCCCTGCTCCTTGGCGTAGTAGGCCTGGGCGATGGCGGAATTCAGCTTATGGCTGCCGGAGGTGTTGTTGCCCTCAAATTTATAGTAGATATGGGCGGGGGTGCCCAGGCGATCTTCCAGGCAGTAGGCGCGCACCAGGGGGGAGGGACGGTACATCCGGTAGAAGTCCCATACCGGCTGAGGGATGGGGATGTAGGGGTCGGAGTCGTTCAGCTCCTGCCGCGCCAGCTCCCGGCAGAAGATATGGGAAAGCGCCTCCTCCGTTACAGGCTTCAGGGTCTGGGGATTCAGCAGCGGGGCGGGCTTATTGGTCATGTCCGCCCGGACGTTGTACCATGCCCTGGGCATTTCGGATTCTTCCAGGTAAATCTTATAAGGGATCTGATTAGTTGACATAATATTTCCTCCTTTCAGACAGAAAAACGCTCCTGTCCCATGACTGCTGGGACAGGAGCGAAACATACTTCCTGCGGTGCCACCCGGCTTGGCGCATTGCGCCCACTTCGCGCGTACTAGTATACGCTGCCGTTGCTAACGGAGTGCCTGCTCCGGCTTCCCTACTCGCTTCAGGTCG
This sequence comes from Candidatus Faecousia intestinigallinarum, assembly GCA_018715805.1. GTDB lineage: Bacteria > Bacillota > Clostridia > Oscillospirales > Oscillospiraceae > Faecousia > Faecousia intestinigallinarum. The sequence goes on from DVKX01000080.1 coordinate 23,950, forward strand.
CCCTCCGGTGCCCATTGGGCGCGTCCCGCCACACCGCTTTCCACCAGACAGCGGCTCTCTATTCTGGCCTGGGCGCGCTTACTTCCGCACCATCCTCGGTTTCCACCATTAAAACACATTTGTCCGCCGTTGTCAAGAGGAGGATCATCGATTTGTAAATTTTACTGCCGCTGGCGCTGAGAAAACGGCTGGGGGTTTACTTTTGAGAAAAAGAATGGTACAATAGCGAAAAATCCCGCCCGGGGCGAAAGGAGGCGCTGTATGGCCAATTATCTGCAGGAACTGCGGAGCTTTTTCCGCAAGGGCGATATGATTTTGCTGCTGCTGTGCCTGATTACCACGGTGTTCGGCCTGCTGGTGGTGGCCAGCGCCACCAATGCCGTGGGCTCCGTCCGCTTTGTGGTGATGCAGATTGCCGGGGCAGGACTGGGCGTCCTGTTTTATGCGTTGATCTCCTCGGTGGATGTGGAATTTCTTGCGGAGAACCGGTGGGCGCTGGTGGTGTTCAACACCTTCTTGCTGCTGCTGCTGATCCCCTTTGGCGAGGACATCAACGGCAACCGCAGCTGGCTGAACCTGCCGCTGCTTCCCTTTAATATCCAGGTGGCGGAGATCTGTAAAATCACCTATGTGCTGATTATGGCTTCGGTAATGGCCTCCCACCAGAACCGGATTTCCTCCATCCCCTCGGTGCTGCACATGGTGCTGCACCTGGGGCTGCTGGTGGGACTGAATATGGTGCTTTCCGGGGACGCGGGCGTATCTCTGATCTTCGTGTTTACTTTCGCGCTGATGGCTTTTTCCGGCGGTGTGAGCCTTTGGTGGTTCCTGCTGGGTGTGGTGGGTCTGGGCGCGGCGATGCCCCTGGTATGGAACTGGATGGGAGATTATCAGCGGCTGCGTATTGAAGTGCTCTTTAACCCGGACTTGGATCCCGAGGGCATCGGTGTGCGCTATCACACGGTGCAGAGTCTCCGTTCCCTCACCGGCGGCGGCTGGACAGGCCAGGGCTTGTTCAACGGCAACCGTACCCAAGGGGATGAATTGGCGGCGGGACATACGGACTATATTTTCTCCTCCATCGGCGAGGAGCTGGGCTTCGTGGGCTGCGCAGCGGCGATACTCCTGCTGGTGATCATCATTCTGCGGTGTATTCAGGTGGGGGTGCAAAGTCCGGACTATATGCGCCGGATGATCTGCTTCGGCGCGGCCTCCGTGCTCATGTTCCAGCTGATCAGTAATGTGGGTATGTGCATTGGTATCACCCCGGTAATTGGCCTGACCTTGCCGTTTATCAGCTATGGACCCAGTTCCATTGTTACCATCTACGCCATGCTGGGGCTGGTTTCCGGCGTCCACGCCAGACCGTCGCCCCTAAGCCATGAGCGCTATATACGACCCTATTGAATTTTCCGCTGGAATCCTGATTCCAGCGGAATTTTTGGCGGTGCGCCTAAAAATATGGAACAAAATCTCGTGTTTTGTCAGTTTGCAATTCTCCTGCCAGGGTATATAATAAAGTTATGCTAATATAAAGAAAAGGAGGCGCATGGCTGCTCCGGCCATGCGGAAGCGCGTATGAAGCCATTTATGGACAAGGATTTCCTGCTGGAAACGGACACCGCCCGGCATCTGTACCACGATTATGCGGCGGATATGCCCCTGGTGGACTATCACTGCCATCTGAACCCCAAGGAGATTTACCTGGATCGCCGGTTCCAGAACCTGGCGGAGGTCTGGCTGGGCGGGCGGAACCAGGACGGAAGCTATGCCGGCGACCATTATAAGTGGCGCTTGATGCGCGCCAACGGCGTGGAGGAGGACTATGTCAGCGGTGACAAGCCCGCCTATGAACGCTTCCTGAAGTTCGTGGAGACGCTGGAAATGGCCATTGGAAATCCCATGTATCACTGGTGCAACCTGGAGCTGCAGCAGTTCTTCGGCGTCACCGAGCCGCTGACGGCGGAGAGCGCCCCCCGGATCTGGGAGCACTGCAATCAGCTGCTTCGGGAAGATCCGGAAATGACTGCGCGGGGACTGATCCGTAAGGCCAACGTGGCGTTCATCGGTACCACTGACGATCCCGTTGACTCCCTGGAGTGGCACAAAAAAATCGCGGAGGATCCCGCCTTTTCTGTAATTGTGGCTCCCTCCTTCCGGCCGGACAAGGCCATCCACATCCAGAAGCCCGACTTCCCCGCCTATATGGAGCAGCTGGCCAAAAGCGTAGGCAAGGAGCGCCTGGAGACAGTGGAGGAGGTCTGCGCCGCTTTGGTGGAGCGTCTGGAATTTTTCCATAGCCTGGGCTGCCGCGCCAGCGATCATGGCCTGGACTATGTCCCCTACCGCGCCGGTACCCCTGCGGAGATCAATGCCGCCTACCGGAAAGCGTGCCGGGGAGAAGCCATCGGCGTGGAAGAGGCGGAGCAATATCAGACGGCGGTGCTGCTTTGTCTGGGGCGCGCCTATCATCGCCTGGACATGGCCATGCAGCTGCACTATTCCTGTATGCGCAACAACAATGCCCGCCGGTACGCCAAGATGGGGCCGGATACCGGCTTCGACGCCATCGCGCAGAATACCTGCGGCGGCAGCATTGCCCAGCTCCTGTCTGCGTTGGACGAGACGGGGGAATGCCCCAAAACCATCCTCTATTCCCTGAATCCTGCCGACAATGCCCAGCTGGATACCTTGGCCGGCTGCTTCCAGGACAGCTCTATCCCCGGCAAAATGCAGCACGGCGCTGCCTGGTGGTTCAATGACACCAGATCCGGCATGGAGGAGCAGATGCGCTCCCTGGCAAACCTGGGCTTGCTGGGCAACTTTGTGGGTATGCTTACGGACTCTCGTTCCTTCCTCAGCTATGCCCGACACGACTACTTCCGGCGCATCCTGTGCAACCTGGTGGGCGCATGGGTGGAAAACGGCGAATATCCCAATCACGACGCTTCCTTGAAAAAGATCATCCAAGGCGTCAGCTATACCAACGCCGCCCGGTATTTCGGCCTGTAAGAGAACAACCGTTGCCGACTTTCCTGCAAAGAGGATGGCGGAAGCTGCCGCCCCCACAGGAAAACTGCCTCTCCCAATCGGGAGAGGCAGTTTGTTTGGAATTTGCTTTGGTTACTGGTAGTCCACTACGCCCACCCAGGAGGTAAGGAATTCCCGTTCGGCTTCATTGCTCTTTACCAGCTGGGAAGCGGCTACAATGGGCATCCACTTCTGCACATACTGCTTGGCGGTGTCGCTCTTCTTGCAGAACAGATCCAGGTAGGCTTCCGCCATTTCCTTGTCTCCGGCCAGACAGAAAAGGAGGTATGTTCTGGCGGCGTCGGCAGAGGCGTTGCCCTGGGTCACATGGGACCAGTCCAGGATATAGGGGACGCCCTCCTCCGTGATGATGATATTGGAGGGGTTGAAATCGCCGTGGCAGACCTTGCTGTGGGTAGGCATACTCTCCAGCTGGATGTGCAGGTCATAGCGGGTGGTGGCGTCCAGCTTGGAGGCGCTGATCTTGCCGTGGAATTTTTCCTTTTGCTTGTTCAGCATATGGCAGGTGGCGGCATGGGTCTGCAGCTGCAGATCTACGAAGAACTCCAGGTATTCCCCTTTCTTCTCGGGGTGCTCCTGCATCAGCTGCGCCAGGGTCTTGCCCTCGATAAATTCTGAGACGATGGCCCAGTTGCCGTCCACGGTGGTGACACCCAGCAGCTTGGGGATATGCAGGTCGGTCTGCTCCACCCGCGCCTGGTTCAGCGCTTCGTTAAGGATGTCGGCCTTGGAGAATGCCTGGTCAAAGGACTTGACGCAGGTATCTCCATCCCGGTAGATGACTTTGTGGGGGCGCTGTACGATGATCTGTTTCATAGTCTTTCCTCCTTACAGCTTTTCGCTGGTGCCATAGTAGGCGTTCAGGTACATCTGCTTGATCTCGCGCATCAGGGGATAGCGGGGGTTGGCGCCGGTGCACTGGTCGTCGAAAGCCTGCTCCACCATGTCGTCCAGGCGGTTCAGGAAGTCGGTCTCATCAATGCCGTAGTCCCGGATGGTGGCCTTGATGCCCACCTTTGCCTTCAGAGCGTCAATGGCGGCGATGAGGTTTTCCAGCTTCTCCTGGTCGTCCTTGCCGCCCAGACCCAGATAATCTGCCACCTGGGCGTAACGAGCCAGGGTGTGGGGGTGATCGTACTGGGAGAAAGTGCCCATCTTCACCGGGCGCTCGCTGGCGTTGAAGCGCAGTACCTCGTCGATCATCAGCGCATTGGCCACGCCGTGGGGCAGGTGGTGGAACGCGCCCAGCTTATGCGCCATGGAATGGCACACGCCCAGGAAAGCGTTGGCAAACGCCATGCCCGCCATGGTGGCGGCGTTGGCCATATTCTCCCGCGCCCGCGGCTCCTGGGAGCCGTTGTCGTAAGCCTTGGGCAGGTTCTCAAACACCAGCTTCAGGCTCCGCAGCGCCAGACCGTCGGTATAGTCGGTGGCCATTACAGAAGCATAGGCCTCCAGGGCGTGGGTCACAGCGTCAATGCCGGAGGCGGCGGTCAGACCCTTGGGGGCGTCCATCATCATATCCGCGTCCACAATGGCCATCTTGGGCAGCAGCTCATAGTCAGCCAAGGGATACTTCACGCCGGTGGTCTCATCGGTGATCACGGCAAAAGGCGTGACCTCCGAGCCGGTGCCCGCAGAGGTGGGTACGGCCACGAAATACGCCTTCTCGCCCATCTTGGGGAAGGTGTATACACGCTTGCGGATGTCCACAAAGCGCATGGCCATATCCAGGAAGTCCGCCTCGGGATGCTCATAGAGCACCCACATGATCTTGCCGGCGTCCATGGCGCTGCCGCCGCCGATGGCAATGATCAAATCTGGCTGGAAGGCGCGCATCTGCGCGGCACCCTCTTTCGCGCAGCCCAGGGTGGGGTCGGGGGCTACATTGGAGAAGGTGGTGTGGGTAATTCCCATAGCGTCCAGCTTGGACTCAATGGGCTTGGTATAGCCGTTCCGATACAGGAAAGAGTCGGTGACGATAAAGGCTTTCTTCTTGCCGGCCAGCTCGCTGAGAGCCACGGGCAGGCAGCCTTTCTTAAAGTATACCTTTTCCGGTGCGCGGAACCAGAGCATATTCTCCCTCCTTTGGGCTACGGTTTTAATATTCAGCAGGTGCTTCACGCCTACGTTTTCAGAAACGGAGTTGCCGCCCCAGCTGCCGCAGCCCAGCGTCAGGGAGGGAGCCAGACGGAAGTTATAGAGGTCGCCGATGCCGCCCTGGGCGGAGGGCGTATTCACCAGGATCCGGCAGGCTTTCATCCGATCGGAGAACTTTTGCAGCTTCTCCGGCTGGGTCACAGGGTTTAGGTATACGGAAGCGGTGTGGCCGTAGCCGCCGTCTTTGACCAGAGTATCCGCCTTGTTCAGGGCGTCGTCAAAATCCGCCGCACGGTACATTGCCAGCACAGGGGAGAGCTTTTCGTGGGCAAAAGGCTCGGAAAGATCGGTGGAGGCCACCTCGCCGATGAGGATCTTGGTGTCCTCCGGCACCTCAAAGCCCGCCAGCGCGGCGATGGTGTGGGCGGTCTGTCCCACGATCTTGGCGTTCAGCGCGCCGTTGATGAGGATGGTGGCGCGCATTTTTTCCAGTTCCTCCTGGCTCAGCAGATGACAGCCCCGGTTCTGGAACTCGGCGCGAACCTGATCGTAAATGCTGTCCAGCACCACTACGCTCTGTTCGGAGGCGCAGATCATGCCGTTGTCAAAGGTCTTGGAGTGGATCACGGAGGATACCGCCAGCAGCAGATCCGCACTGTCGTCGATGACGGCGGGGGTATTGCCGGGGCCTACGCCCAAGGCGGGTTTGCCGGAGGAATAGGCGGCTTTCACCATGCCGGGGCCGCCGGTGGCCAGGATAATGTCTGCCTCCCGCATAACCTGATTGGTCAGCTCCAGGCTGGGCTTGTCGATCCAGCAGATGATGTCCTCAGGAGCGCCGGCGGCCACCGCCGCCTCCAGCACTACCTTGGCGGCGGCAATGGTGCATTCCTTCGCCCGGGGATGGGGGCTGATGATGATGCCGTTGCGGGTTTTCAAGCAGATGAGCGCTTTGAAAATGGCAGTGGAGGTGGGGTTGGTGGTGGGGATCACTGCGCCAACCACGCCGATGGGCTCGGCAATGCGGGTATAGCCGTAGGCCGGGTCGTCTTCAATGACCCCGCAGGTCTTGGTATCCTTATAGGCGTTATAAATGTACTCGGCGGCGTAATGATTCTTAATCACCTTGTCTTCCACCACACCCATGCCGGTTTCGGCCACAGCCTGCTTGGCCAGGGGGATGCGCGCTTTGTTGGCGGCGGAGGCGGCGGCCAGGAAGATGGCGTCCACCTGCTCCTGGGTGTAGGCGGCAAATTTCGCCTGAGCAGCCCGGCAGCGGCGGAGAGCGTCCTCCAGGGAGGGAATGTCGATCACGGGGGAGTATGTCTTCATAAAGGATCTCCTTTCAAAAGGGGGCGTTAATCGCTCTTTTTATATCGATATAGTATCACTGATACATACGAAAGTCAATCGCGCTATCTGCCAAAATATGCGATGTATAATCGGCTGCTTTTTGCACATATTCCACAAGCGGGCGGCTTTTTTTCCAGGCGTGGAGAACAACGGAAGAACTGATTGCTTTTTGCGGAAGGATATGGTATTATTTGCATAGGATACCATGGGGCGGCCATACCCTATATGGTTCGGAATTCTGAAAAATCCATCATGAGGAGCAATGTTATGGAAATTGTCAAAGCAGCCTATGTATTTCGGACAGAGGGAGAGCCGATTTTGTGTGAAGAGTTCGGCCATGGACATATTAATTCTACTTATAAAATCACCACGGACGCAGGACGGGAATACGTGCTGCAGAAGATCAATAAATATGTATTCGGCAACCCTGTTCAGCTGATGACCAACGCCAACGCCGTGACCAATTTCATCCGGGAAAAAAGCGGAGACGACCGGGCGGCCATCCACTTTATCCCCACGATAGACGCCTGTGAGTGCTACTGTTACCGGGATGAGGAAGCGGAATTCTGGCGGATGTACGACTATGTGGGCGGCTTCTGCCTGGATCAGCCGGAGACCGACCAGGATTTCTATGAAAGCGCCGTGGCTTTCGGCCGTTTCCAGCATATGCTGGCGGATTTCCCGGCGGATACTCTGTTCGAGACGATCCCGGAATTCCACAACACGGTGGATCGCTTCCGCCAGCTGGAGGAATCCATCCAGGAAAATCTTATGCGCCGGGTGAAGAAGGCCCGGCCGGAAATCGAGTTTGCTCTGGCGCGGAAGGAGCGGGGCGGTACGCTGCAGCGTATGCGGGAGAGCGGGGAGCTGCCTCTGCGGGTGACGCATAACGATACGAAGCTGAATAATGTGCTCCTGGATCGAAAGACCCGGAAAGCCCTGTGCGTGCTGGATCTGGACACGGTAATGCCGGGTCTCAGCGTGCATGATTTCGGAGACTCCATCCGTTTCGGCGCCGCCACTGCGGCGGAGGATGCCAAGGATCCTTCCACCATGAAGCTGGATCTGCATTTGTTTGAGGTATATACCCGGGGCTTCCTGGAGGCTGCCACGGCTCTGACAGATCGGGAGGTGGAAATGCTGCCCATGGGCGCATATGTCATGGCGCTGGAGGTGGGTATCCGCTTTCTGAAGGATTACCTGGACGGGGACGTGTATTTCAAAACCAAGTACCGGGAGCACAATCTGGTGCGCGCCCGCACCCAGCTGGCGCTGGTGGCGGATATGGAGGAGAAATGGAACGATATGCAGCGCATCGTGGCGGATGTTGCCCGCCAGGTGCGTCAATAATGGAGGAGGAAACGCTATGCAGTATCTTGGTATTACCTTTGACCAGAAGCACATCCCCAAGCTGGATCCGGGGTTCATTCCTTTCGGGGTGTGGGCGGAAGCCTATGGGAAGGGGGCGAAGCAGCCGCTGGCCATTGCTGTGGAACGGGATCAGGGGCATATCTCCGTGCGCCGCACCATGATCTATGGCACGGCGGAGATGGCGGAGGCGGATTACCGCTATGTGGAGCGGTATGTGAAATTCCTGCTGTGGTCTATCGGCGGCTTCCGGGTATTTGTCTGCGGCAGCGACGCGCTGGCGGAGCGGCTGCGGAAGGACTATACGCCGGAGGGCGCGCGGGCGTTTGATTTCGATTTCTTCCACAAGCTCTACAAGCGGGATCTGGAGATTGTCAGCCTGCCGCTGGAGGAATGTCCCCAGCCTAACGAGGCGCCCGTGCCCATCGGCGGACATATGGACGGCTGCCGCATCGGCTTTGACGCGGGCGGCTCCGACCGAAAGGTTTCCGCAGTGATCGATGGGGAGTGCGTGTATTCTGAGGAAGTAGTGTGGCATCCCAAGACCCAGGAGGATCCCAGCTATCACTTCCAGCACATTGTGGACGCTTTCCGCACCGCCGCCTCCAAAATGCCCCGGGTGGACGCCATCGGCGTTTCCTCCGCCGGCACCTTTATCGGCAACGCGCCTATGATCGCCAGCCTGTTTATCAAGGTGCCCCGGGAACGCTGGAGCGAGGTGGAGACGATTTATGACCGGGCAGGCGCGGAAATCGGCGACGTGCCGGTGGTAGTGGCCAACGATGGCGATGTAACCGCCCTGGCCGGCGCCATGAGCATGGACGTTGGCGCGATCATGGGCATTGCCATGGGTACCAGCGAAGCTGTGGGCTATGTGGATAAGGATAAGAATGTGCTGGGCTGGATCAGCGAGCTGGCTTTCGCCCCGGTGGATCTGAACGAGGACGCCGCCGTGGACGAATGGTCTACGGATCGGGGCGTGGGCTGCAAATATTTCTCCCAGGACGCGGTGATCAAGCTGGCGCCCCGGGCGGGCATTGATCTGGACGAAAAGCTGACCCCGGCGGAAAAGCTGAAGGTAGTGCAGGGGCTGATGGAGCAGGATGATCCCCGGGCGCAGCAGGTGTTTGCGGACATCGGCGTATACCTGGGCTACACGGTGGTGCAGTACGCCCACTTCTATGACATCAAGCACATGATGGTATTGGGGCGCGTCATGTCTGGAAAGGGAGGCGACGCCATCCTGGAGAACTGCCGGACGGTGCTGCGGGAGGAATACCCTGCCCTGTACGCGCAGATTCAGGTGATGCTGCCGGACGAAAAGACCCGCCGGGTGGGACAGTCGGTGGCGGCGGCCAGCCTGCCGGAATTGCGGAAATAAAGGCCAAAGGAGGGCTTTCTATGTTTTTCAAGAATGCAAAAATTTTTACCTCTGATTTTCAGTTTCACCTGGGGGCGTTCCAAGTGGAGGACGGCCGTTTCGGCGCAGTTCTGCCGGAAAACGTGCCGGAGGACGCCGTTGATCTCCACGGCGCGACCGTGATCCCCGGCCTCATCGACGTGCACAACCATGGCAATTCCAACGCGGACTTCTCCGACGGCGACTACGAAGGGCTGAAGCGCATGGCGCGCTACCTGGCGCGGGAAGGCGTAACGTCCTTTGCTCCGGCGTCCATGACCCTGCCCTACGACATTTTGGAGAAAGCTTTTGCCACTGCCAAGCAGCTGGCGGAGGAAAAACCGGAAGGACATTCCCGTCTGCGGGGTATTCAGATGGAGGGGCCCTACTTCTCCTATAAGAAACGGGGAGCACAGAACCCGGATTATCTGAAAAATCCGGATTTTGAAGGTTTCCGCAAGCTCTACGAGGGCTGCGGCGGCCTGGTGCGCATTGTGGACATCGCTCCGGAGCTGCCCGGCGCGGTGGCGTTCGTGGAGCAGGCCAAGCGTTTGTGCACCGTGTCCATTGCTCATACAGACTGCACCTACGACGACGCGAAAGCGGCTTACGACGCAGGCGCTACCCATTTGACCCATCTGTATAACGCCATGCCTCCCATCCATCACCGCAGCCCCGGCGCGATCCCTGCCGCAGTGGAGAATCCCCATGTCCGGGCGGAGATCATCTGCGACGGGCTGCACATCCATCCTGCCTCCGTGCGCCTGGCTTTCTCCATGTTCGGCGGGGAGCGGATGATTTTGGTGTCCGACGCGGGACGCTGCTGCGGCTTGCCGGAGGAAAGCAAATTCGACCTGGGCGGGCAGGACGCCTGGCTGCGGGGCGGCGTGGGCCGCCTGGCGGACGGCACCATTGCCTGCTCCGCTACCAACCTGTTCGACTGCATGGTAAACGCCATCCGCTTCGGCGTCAACGAGGCGGACGCGGTGCGCGCCGCTTCCTATAACCCTGCCTGCGCCATCGGTGCGGAGGAGGAAGTAGGTTCCATCGCTCCGGGCAAGACGGCGGATTTCATCATCTGCTCGCCGGATTACCGGGAAAAGCGGGTTTTTCTGGCAGGAAAAGAACTGGTTTGACCCTGCGGGAATCCCGCGTATCACCGGCGATCCTATGACTGACGGCCATCCATTTTGGATGGCCGTCTTTGGTTTTTCGGGCGGGGAAGATTTAACACACTGTTTACGCCGATTCCCTTGACTTCATTTCCCCCAACTGGTATAATGCGCCAAGGAAAGAGAGAAGACGCTGGGAGGATGGAAAATGGGGATTGGAGAACTGCTGCTGTTGGCAGTGGGGCTGAGCATGGATGCCTTCGCCGTGTCTGTGTGCAAGGGTCTGTGCCTGCACAGGGTGGAATTTCGCCATAGCGCCATCTGCGGCGCATGGTTCGGCTGCTTTCAGGCGGCGATGCCGCTGATCGGCTTTTTCCTTGGCGCGCTGTTTGCCCAGGCCATCGAATCCTTTGACCATTGGGTGGCCTTTGTGCTGCTGGCGCTCATCGGCGCCAATATGCTGCGGGAGGCTTTTTCCAAGGACGAGCCGGAGGAGTGCCCGGTGGAGGCGGACTTTTCCGCTAAAACCATGCTGGTAATGGCGGTGGCCACCAGCATCGACGCTCTGGCTGTGGGCATCTCGCTGGCCATGGCGGGGGATGTGAATATCCTTGCCGCGTCCGCCCTGATCGGCGTTACCACTTTCTGCCTGTCCGCCGCAGGCGTGAAGGTGGGCAGCATTTTCGGCAGCCGCTTTGAAAAAAAGGCGGAGGCCGCCGGCGGCTGTATTCTGGTTTTTCTGGGTGTAAAGATCCTGCTGGAGCACCTGGGTGTGTGGGGATAAGCCGCGCTTTCACGGACAAACTAAAAAATGAGGAGTAAATTATGAAAAGAACCATTGCTTTGATCCTGGCTGTTCTGGCCTTGGGGATAGCGGCCGCAGGCTGCGCTCCCGCCGGTGGAAACGCCGAAACGACGCAGCAGACAAATCCTGCTTTGACGGAGGAGCTGTCTGTTATCATTGACAACATCTATACCCAGCAGCCGCTGGAGATCGCTGTGAGCACCCAAGAAGTGGACATTTCCGACACGGAATTTGCCTTGAAGAGCTTTACCGGCCTCAGTTCCAATGAATTGATTCAGGAGGCTGCGGTATCCGAATCCATGATCGGTTCCATCGCCTACTCCATGGTGCTGGTGCGGGTGAAGGATGCCAAGGACGCCCGCAGCGTGGCGGAGGAAATGAAGGCGGGCATCGACCAGCGGAAATGGATCTGCGTGGAGGCCGACGATCTGATGGTGGCCGGATACGGCGATGTGGTAATGCTGATTATGGTCAGCTCCGCATTTGCGGAAGAAGGGCTGACCGCCCAGACTATGGTGGACGCGTTTGCCGCCGTCTGCGGCGGAACGCTGGACTTCACCATCTGATTCCTGGAACACTTTTGGCCTGTTGCCTGCGCAACAGGCCATTTTTTGAGGTGCGTTATGCTTTTTTCCAGCATCCCATTTTTATATTATTTTCTCCCTGTGGTATTGGCCGTTTATTTTCTGGCGCCAAAGGGTTGGCGCAACGGCGTGCTGCTGGCGGCCAGCCTGGTGTTTTACGGCTGGGGCGAGCCGAAGTTTCTGCTGCTCATGGCAGCTGCCATCCTCTTGTTCTACGGCTTCGGCCGGATGGTGGGCAGCAGCGCCCATAAAAGGGGATGGCTGATTGCCGCAGTCATTACCGGCGCGGTGCTGTTGGGCGTTTTCAAGTATGCGGACTTCTTTATCAGCACGGTAAACGGCCTCACAGGGCTTTCTCTGCCGCTGCTGAAGCTGGCGCTGCCCATCGGCATCAGCTTCTACCTGTTCCAGTGCGTCAGCTATGTGGCGGATGTGTACCGGGGGCAGGCGGCGCCCCAGAAAAGTCTGGTGAAATTCGGCACCTATGTGTCCATGTTCCCTCAGCTGATCGCCGGACCAATCGTACGCTATGTGGACGTGGCGGCGCAGCTGGACGACCGGACGGTGACTTGGCCGGATGTTCAGCTGGGGATCCGCCGGTTTCTGCTGGGATTGGGGAAAAAGGTATTGCTGGCCAACCAATTCGGCCAGCTTATTGAGATTTTTCGGGACTGCCCGGAGCCGTCCACGCTCTTTTACTGGATGTATGCGGTTGGCTATATGCTCCACATTTATTTTGACTTCTCCGGCTACAGCGATATGGCCATCGGCCTGGGGCATCTATTGGGCTTCCGTTTTCCAGAGAACTTCCGCTATCCCTATCTAGCGAAAAGCGTTGCTGAATTCTGGCGGCGGTGGCATATGACGCTGGGCAGCTGGTTCCGGGATTATGTGTATATCCCCATGGGGGGCAACCGGGTCAGCCAGTGGCGCTGGGTGCGGAATATCCTGACGGTGTGGGCGCTTACCGGACTTTGGCACGGCGCGGCTTGGAATTTCGTCCTGTGGGGGCTGCTGTTCGCACTGCTGCTGATGCTGGAGAAGTGGCTGCCCCTGGAGCGGCTGCCTGGCCTGCTGCGCCGGGCATATGTGCTGCTGGCGGTGTGCCTCAGCTTTGTGATCTTCAACGGGGAGAGCATGGCGCAGATCGCCGGGGATTTTGCCGGGTTGTTCGGCGCGTTCCCGTTTTCCAACGGCGTTGCGCTGTACTATCTGCGAAGCTATGCCTTGCTGTTTGCAGTCGGATTCGTAGGAGCCACGGATTTGCCGAAGAAACTGGCGGACAGGCTGCCGGGCAAAGCTGCGGCAGAGCCGGTGGCGCTCTTGGTTTTGCTGCTCCTGTGCACGGCGTACCTGGTGGACGGCTCCTTCAACCCGTTCCTGTATTTTCGGTTTTAAGGAGGCGGCAATATGCAGAAAATACGAAACCTGGCATTCGCCTTTTTGGCGCTGGTGTGGCTGGGGCTGTGTGTATTCGCCTGGTGCAAGCCCAGCCAGGATATTTCGGACTGGGAGCGGCGGAAACTGGTGCAGATGCCCGAACTTACGGTGCAAAACCTGCTCTCCGGCTCTTTTATGACGAAATTCCAGGAATATACCCTGGATCAGTTCCCCCTGCGGGACGGCTTCCGGCAGGGAAAATCCCTGTTCCAGTACTATGCCCTTGGGCAGCTGGACAATAACGGCATTTACCTTACAGAGGGACACGCCGCCAAGCTGGAATACCCCTTGGATAAGCGCTCTGTGGAAAACGCCCTGGAAAAATTCCAGGCGCTGTATGACCAATACCTGGAGGGCACGGCGGAAAATATTCTTATGGTCGTTGTGCCGGACAAAGGATACTATTTGGCGGAAAAGAACGGCTATCCCGCCATGGATTATGCCGCCCTATTGGAAGCGGTGGCGGCGGGAACGCCCTGGGCAGAGCAGCTGGACATTACCGGTCTGCTGACGGCGGACAGCTACTACCGCACGGACACCCATTGGCGGCAGGAGGCCATTGTCCCGGTGGCGCAGGCCGTCCTGGGCGCGTTTGGCGCGGAGAATGGGGACACATTCACAGAGGTGGCGCTGGAGCGGCCGTTCTATGGGGTGTATCATGGTCAGGCGGCGCTGCCTATGGCGGCAGAAGAGATGGTTTACCTGACCAATGGCACGCTGGAGGCGTGCAGTGTGCTGCACCTGGATACCGGGGAGGTCACACAGGTGTATGACGCCAATATGCTGGACAGCCGGGATCAGTACGATATTTTTCTCTCCGGGGCGCAGCCCCTGCTGCGGCTGGAAAACCCCGATGCCACAACAGACCGGGAGCTGATTGTATTCCGGGATTCCTTCGGCAGCAGTCTGGCTCCGCTGCTCCTGCAAGGCTACCGCTGGGTGACGCTCATTGATACCCGGTATATCTCCCCGGCACTTCTTGGGGATTATGTAAACTTCCAGGGAAAAGACGTGCTGTTCTTGTACAGCACCCTGGTGCTGAATGGCAGCGCCGCGCTGAAGTAAAAAAGGTTTGTTTTGAAAGGGAGCCCTTATTTCCGTGGAAATAGGGAATGCAGCGGCTGTACAATGGCGAATTCTCGGCTTATCATCTGGTACAACTGCTACAAATCAAACGAGAAATTATGACCTGGGACAAAAACGCCGCCGTGGAAAAAGGCTCCATGGCGGCGCTTTTTGTCTATGGGCGGATGCGTTCGGGGCAGGCCAGGGCTTTGATAACCTCCCCCGCCAGCAGAAGACCCGCCGCCGCCGGGACGAAGGACACGCTGCCGGGGACGCTGCGCCGCCCTGGAGGCGGCGCTTCCGTGCAGTCCTGGGGTGGAATGGGATCTTCCGGGGAATAGACCACCCGCAGCGTGCGGACGCCCCGCTTTTTGCACTCTTTCCGCATCACCCGCGCCAGAGCGCAGCCCTGAGTTTGGGAAATGTCCGCTATCCGAAAAGCGGAGGCATCCAATTTGTTTCCTGTGCCCATGGAGCTGATGAGGGGCGTACCGGCTTCCTGACAGGCCAGCGCCAGCGCCAGCTTACAGGATACCGTATCGATGGCGTCGATCACATAGTCATACCGGGTAAAGTCGAACTGGGACAGGGTATCCGGAGAAAAGAACACGTCCCGGGGGACGGTATGGATACTGGGGTCAATGGCCGCCGCTCGCTCCGCCGCGGCTTGAACCTTGGACATCCCCAGGGTGTGGTGGGTGGCCAAGATCTGCCGGTTCAGGTTGGTAAGGCTGATGGTATCGTGATCAACAAGCTCCAGCGTGCCCACCCCCGCTCGGGCAAGGGCTTCCAGGGCATAACCGCCTACGCCCCCCAGGCCAAAAATGGCCACCGCCGCCCGCCGCAGCCGCGCAATACCATCCTGCCCCAAAAGCAGCGCCGTTCGATCATATTGGGTCATTTAAGATTCCTCCGCTCTGCGTTTTTTTCATTATAACACAACTGTCAAAGTCCCCAAAACCCGGCCGCCCGCATTGACAAAAAAAGGGGAAAAGGATATAATAAATCTCGTATTTTGATTTTTGAGGTGACACCCATGGAACGGAAACTCCAGACGGAAACTTTGTGTATTCAGGCGGGCTACAGCCCTGCCAGCGGCGAACCCCGGCAAATTCCCATCGTGCAGAGCACCACATTTCAATACGCTACCTCCGAGGATATGGGCAAGCTGTTTGACCTGGAGGCGGACGGCTATTTCTATTCCCGGCTGGCCAATCCTACCTGCGACGCGGTGGCGGCGAAGATCGCCGCGCTGGAGGGAGGCACAGCGGCCATGCTCACCGGTTCCGGTCAGGCGGCCACGTTCCTGACGGTGTTCAATATTGCCTCCTGCGGCGACCATATTATTTCCAGTTCCGCCATCTATGGCGGCAGCTTCAACCTGTTCAGCGTGACCATGAAGCGCATGGGCATCCAAGTGACCTTTGTGGATCCCGACTGCACGGAGGAGGCGCTGAACGCCGCTTTTCAGGAGAACACCAAGCTGGTGTTCGGCGAAACCATCGCCAACCCGGCGCTGACAGTGCTGGATATTGAAAAATTTGCCCGCGCCGCCCATACCCATGGCGTGCCTTTGATCGTGGACAATACCTTCGCCACCCCGGTGAACTGCCGCCCCCTGGAGTGGGGCGCGGACATTGTGACCAACTCCACCACCAAATATATGGACGGTCACGGCGCGGCGCTGGGGGGCGTCATCGTGGACGGCGGCAAGTTTGACTGGACAAAATACCCGGAGAAGTTCCCCGGCCTCTGCACTCCGGACGAAAGCTATCACGGCGTGACCTATACTGAGCGCTTCGGTCTGGCGGGAGCCTTTATCACCAAGTGCACTGCGCAACTTATGCGGGATCTGGGCTGCGTCCAGTCCCCCCAGAACGCTTTTTATCTGAACCTTGGTTTGGAGAGCCTGCCCTTCCGGATGCGGCAGCACTGCGCCAATGCGCAGCGTATCGCGGAGTTTCTGCAAAATCATCCCAGGGTGGCCTGGGTGCGCTACTGCGGCCTTCCCAGCGATCCCTATTACGCCCTGGCACGGAAATATATGCCCAACGGCGCCTGCGGGGTCATCTCCTTTGGCTTGAAAGACGGCCGCAAGGGGGCGGAGGAATTTATGAAGCGGCTGCGTCTGGGTGCGATCGAAACCCATGTGGCGGATTCCCGCACCTGCTGCCTCCATCCGGCCAGCTCCACCCATCGTCAGATGACGGATGCGGAGCTGGACGCTGCCGGCGTGGGCGCGGATCTGATCCGGCTGAGCTGCGGCCTGGAAAATGCGGAGGATCTTCTGGCGGATTTGCGGCAGGCTCTGGAGGGATGAGCCATGGGCTTTGATTTCGACAGGGTCATAGAGCGCCGGGGAACCAACTGCGAAAAATATGACGGCGCGGCGGAACGCGGTTACCCGGCGGATATCCTGCCTCTCTGGGTGGCGGATATGGATTTTGCCGCCCCGGACTGTGTGCTGGACGCCTTAAAGAAGGCGGTAGAACACGGCATTTTCGGCTACAGTATGCTGGGAGAGGGCTATTTTCCGGCGCTGCAGGATTGGTTTGCGACCCATTTTCACTGGAATTTGGAGCGGGAATGGCTGGTGAACACCCCCGGCGTAGTGCTGGCGCTGGCCATGGCCGTGCGGGCGGCTACCCGGCCGGGAGAGGCTGTGCTGGTGCAGCCGCCGGTGTATTTCCCCTTTTACCAGGTGATCCGGGATAATGAACGGAAACTGGTGGAGAGTCCGCTGATTTACGAAAATGGACGTTATACCATGGACTTTGACGATTTTGAGGGGAAAATCCGGGACAACCAGGTGAAGCTGTTTCTCCACTGCTCGCCGCACAACCCCACCGGGCGGGTGTGGACGCTGGAAGAACAGCGAAAGATCGGCGAAATTTGCCGGAAATACGGCGTTAAGGTGGTATCCGACGAGATCCACTGCGATTTTGCTTTTCCAGAGTACCCGCATATCCCGTTTCCGGCAGCCTGCCCGGAAATGGCGGAGGATACCATCGTCTGCACCGCTCCCAGCAAGACCTTTAACCTGGCGGGTTTGCAGGTGTCCAATATTTTGATTCCCGGCCAGGAATTGCGGGAGCAGTTCTGCCAGGAACTGCAGCGGGTACATATCGGTGCGCCCAACCGGCTGGGACTCATTGCCTGCCAGGCGGCCTACGCAGGCGGCGGGGAGTGGCTGGCGGCGTGCAAAGCCTATATGCGGGAAAACTTGGCCTTCGTCCGCACATTCCTGGCGGAGCGCCTGCCGGAAGTCCGCCTGGTGGAGCCGGAGGGTACTTACTTTGCCTGGCTGGACTGCGCCGGTTTGGGCTTGAGCGGCCAGGAACTGGACAAACTGATGATTGAGGAAGCGGGTCTTTGGCTGGACGCCGGCGGTATCTTCGGCGCCTGTGCGGAGCGATTCCAGCGGGTGGTGCTGGCCTGTCCCCGAAAAACGGTGGAGGAAGCCATGACGCGGCTGGGAAAAGCGGTACGCGCGCGGAAAGGGAAGGCATAAGGGAGAAGGATATGAGAGAATTGGGGTTTGACAACGAGAAATATCTGCAAATGCAGTCCGCCCATATCCGGGAGCGAATCGGCCAGTTTGGCGGGAAGCTGTATCTGGAGTTTGGCGGGAAGCTCTACGACGACAATCATGCCGCCCGGGTGCTGCCGGGATTCCAGCCCGACAGCAAGCTGCGGATGCTGCTGCAATTGAAAGAGCAGGTGGAAGTGGTCATCGTCATCAATGCAGACGATATTGAAAAGAACAAGATTCGCGGCGATCTGGGCATTACCTATGACCGGGACGTGATCCGCCTCATCGATGTGTTCCGTGGCTTCGGACTGTATGTTTCCAGCGTGGTGCTCAGCCGTTTTCGGGAACAGGCGCTGGCAAAGGCGTTTCAGGCGCGGCTGGAGGGTCTTGGGGTGCGAGTCTATCACCACTTTGCCATTGAGGGATACCCCTCGGACATCGACTATGTGGTCAGCGATGAGGGCTACGGCAAAAACGACTATATTGAGACCAGCCGGGAGCTGGTGGTGGTAACCGCTCCCGGCCCCGGCAGCGGCAAGCTGGCCACCTGCCTGAGTCAGCTTTACCATGAGCATAAGCGGGGGATCCGGGCGGGCTATGCCAAGTTTGAGACGTTCCCCATCTGGAATCTGCCCCTGAATCACCCGGTGAATATGGCCTACGAAGCGGCTACGGCAGACCTAAACGATGTGAACATGATCGACCCCTTCCACCTGGAAGCCTATGGCAAGACCACCGTGAACTATAACCGGGATGTGGAGGCGTTCCCTGTGCTGGAAACCATGTTCCGGCAGATCCTGGGAGCGTGCCCTTATAAATCTCCCACGGATATGGGGGTCAATATGGTGGGCAACTGCATTGTCAACGATGCGGCGGTGCGCCAGGCCGCGTGCCAGGAGATCATCCGCCGATACTATACCGCCCTGTGCGACCTGAAGCAGGGCAAGGGCGGCGAGGAAGCGGTGCGCAAGCTGGAGCTGCTGATGCGGAAAGCGGGGGTAGACCCCAGTGAACGGCGGGTGGTGGCGGCTGCCCTGGAAAAGGCGGAGAACACCGGCCTGCCGGCGGCGGCCATGGAACTGCCGGACGGACGCATTGTGGTGGGCAAAACCTCCGATCTGCTGGGAGCGTCCTCCGCGCTGCTGCTGAACGCGCTGAAGGAACTGGCGGGGCTGGATGAAAGTCTGCATCTGATCTCCCCGGCGGCCATCGACCCCATCCAGCACCTGAAGGTGGAGCACCTGGGCAACCGGAATCCCCGGCTGCACACGGACGAGGTGCTCATCGCCCTGTCCATTTCCGCGGTTCATGATCCGGCGGCGGAACAGGCCATGGAGCAGCTTTCCAACCTGCGGGGATGTGAGGTACATTCTTCGGTGATCCTTTCGGCGGTGGACGAGCAGACCTTCAAGCGCCTGGGGGTGAATCTGACCTGCCAGCCCCGCTATATGGGATAAGCAAGAAAAAGACGGCCGCCGGAGGAAACTCCGGCGGCCTTTATCGCGGTTATTTTTTATAGCGGTAGAGCAGATAGTCCGCCAAATCCTCCGACCGGGAGTCTGGGGTGGTGATAGCACCGCCCAGAAGCCAGACCTCTACAGTGCCGTCTGACAGAGCTGTTTCGCTGGTACGCGCCCGGTATAAAGCGGTTGGAACATAGCTTGTACAGTTTTTTACATTGTAGACGAACATCTTGACGGCAAAGCTCTGACCAGAATCCCGATAGAGGATGCGGACAACTGATCCGTCCTCCGTCATGGTGAAAGTTCTTAGGTGCTGCTTACCCAAATGGGCGGACTGGAAGAAGTTGGCGACCTCCGTCAGCCGATGGGGCTGTACCTCTGTCAGATCCAGATACCCCAGTTTGACCAGATCCTCCGCCGTAACAGAGGGGGGAAGCGCCATTACTTCCTTCGTCAGATCCTCGTAGTTTTTCTCGCTCCACTTCCAGACGGCCAGCGCGCACAGGCATACCAGCACCGCGCAGAAGCCGATGATAAGTGCTTTTTTCTTACGGGCGACCATATAATCCGCTCCTTTCACATTGTAGAAGGAACTGCGCTGAAACGAGATACGCATCAATACTTCCCAGGAATGGACGAGTCGCATACACAGTGCTGTTCCGTATAGGAGTAGTTATCAATTTTTAGAAATTTTACAGCATAGTTGTGGCGCAGCTTTACGATGTAGGGA
Organism: Candidatus Faecousia intestinigallinarum; assembly: GCA_018715805.1. Taxonomy (GTDB): domain Bacteria; phylum Bacillota; class Clostridia; order Oscillospirales; family Oscillospiraceae; genus Faecousia; species Faecousia intestinigallinarum. Next base: position 43,952 of record DVKX01000080.1, read on the forward strand.
CTGCTGCTTGCAGGGACACTTACAGAAATGCGGCCAGCGCTTGCGGATGCGGATGCCTAGCCCACGCGTATGCCCACAGATACAGTTGCCCAGCGGACACTTAGACTTACAGAAACACTGCCACCCGCGTTGGTGTTAATTATAGATACTATCTCCATTCTGATGTAAAATACTGTATTAGTACAACACAATAGAAAACAAATAAACGCATAAGTCAGAGAAAAGAACCCGACCTATGCGCTGGAGGCAGATGCCTGCTGCGTCCTTGCCCATTGCGGCGGGGGCATACGCCCCAGGGGAGTCGGCCAGGTAAAGACGGTGGAAATCATGGGGCAGCCCTCCTTTCGCTTCTTGTAAAATAAAAATATCATAATTTTACGTTCGCGTCAAGAAGGATTCGGCGGAAAGACGGCACCGCATGGGAAAATTTTTCAAAAAAGGACTTGACAAAATAAGACGCAGATGGTATCATAATCGGGCGCGTGTAGGGGATAACTGCGCGCGCAATGCGATGAAGCGGGAGATTGCGGCGAAGCCGGTAACTTCCGTGGAGTATGTCCGGTCATCGGGCGGCTGAGCAATCCTGTTTGCGCCTGCGTATATCGCTGCGCCTGGGGGGAAGTGCCGGCCTTGCGTCGGCCATTTTTCTTGGCCTGGAGTGATACGCACGGCGGCGTGAACAAAATGCTCGACCGTACCCAGCACCACGCAAACTGAGTACGATTTATCAAGGAGGAAACACAACCATGGCAAACCAGGAAATGATCCGCATCCGTCTGAAGGCTTATGATCACCAGCTGATCGACACCAGCGCGGCGAAGATCGTGGACACCGCCAAGCGCAACGGCGCCGCTGTGTCCGGCCCCATTCCCCTGCCCACCAAGAAGGAGGTCGTCACCATCCTTCGCGCCGTCCATAAGTATAAGGACAGCCGTGAGCAGTTCGAGCGCAGAACCCACAAGAGATTGATCGATATCCTCAACCCCAACCAGAAGACCGTTGAGGCTCTCATGAGCCTGGATCTTCCCGCTGGCGTGGAGATAGAGATAAAGCTGTAAGCCCTCGTCAGGCTTGCCGCTGCCCGCACTGTCTGGCATCGGGCGGACGGGTCATGTTGGCAAGGGAACCCAATGTCCTGCGTCAACCAATAACCTATTATTAAAGGAGTAAACATCATGCAGAAAGCAATCATCGGCAAGAAAGTGGGCATGACCCAGATCTTCGATGAGAGCGGCAAGGTGATCCCGGTTACCGTAGTGGAAGCCGGCCCCTGCGTCGTGACTCAGAAGAAAACTGTCGAGACGGACGGCTACACCGCCGTTCAGCTGGGCTTCGGCGATGTGAAGGAGTCCAAGCTCAGCAAGCCGGAGGCTGGCCACCTGAAGAAGGCTGGCGTTGCCCCCAAGAAGCACCTGAAGGAGTTCAAGCTGGAAGGCGCTGCCGACATGAATGTCGGCGATGAAGTGAAGGTGGATACCTTTGCCGCCGGAGACAAGATCGACGTCACCGGCATCACCAAAGGACACGGCTATCAGGGCGTTGTGAAGCGCCATGGCGCCGGACGCACCCCCATGACCCACGGCGGCGGCCCTGTGCACCGTCACGCCGGCTCTATGGGCGCATCCTCCCACCAGTCCCGGATTTTCCCGGGCAAGATCGGCGCAGGCCAGATGGGTGTGGAGCAGGTCACCATCGAGAACCTGGATGTGGTGAAGGTGGACGCGGAGCTGAATATGCTGGTTATCCGCGGCGCGATCCCCGGTCCCAAGGGCGGCCTGGTGTATATCCGCAACACTGTGAAGAACAACAAGGTCAAGTCCGGCGAGGCTGGCATCAGCAAGAACCCGCAGAAGGCTTCTGGCCGGAATCCGCAGAAAGCTTCTGCGAGAGGCTAAGGAAAGGAGATCTTAAATCATGCTTAAGACGAATGTTTATGATATGTCCGGCAAGCAGGTTGGCGAGATCGAGCTGTCCGAGGCTGTGTTCGGCATTGCGCCCAACGAGTCTGTTGTCCACGATGTGGTCAAGAACCACCTGGCCAACTGCCGTCAGGGCACCCAGTCCGCGCTGACCCGCGCCGAGGTTTCCGGCGGCGGCAGAAAGCCCTGGAGACAGAAGGGCACCGGCCGCGCCCGTCAGGGCAGCACCCGCGCGCCCCAGTGGACCCACGGCGGCGTGGTATTCGCCCCGAAGCCCCGCTCCTACAGCTATGTGCTGAACAAGAAGATGCGCCGCCTGGCGCTGAAGAGCGTACTGAGCGCCAAGGCCTCCGAGCAGAACATCGTGGTCATCAACGAGATCAAGATGGACGCTCCCAAGACCGGCGACTTCGCCAAGTTCCTGAACACTGTGGGCGCCAACTGCAAGACCCTGGTGGTCACCGCCGAGCCTAACCAGAATGTGGTGCTCTCCGGACGGAACATCCCCGGCTGCCAGGTGACTTTTGCCAACCTCATCAATGTCTATGACATCATCAACGCCACCAAGCTGGTCGTGGATCAGGCTGCCCTGGCCAAGATCGAGGAGGTATTCGCATAATGAAGAACGCTTACGATATTATTAAGCGCCCGGTGATTACCGAGCAGTCCATGGAAGGCGTCGCCGATAAGAAGTATGTCTTCATGGTGGATCTGGAGGCCGATAAGACCGAGATCAAGGCCGCTGTGGAGGAGATTTTCGGCGTGAAGGTTGCCAAGGTCAACACTGTCCGTATGCAGGGCAAGGTAAAGCGCACCGGCGCTTATCCCGCCGGCCGCCGCGCGGCCTACAAGAAGGCTGTCGTGACCCTGACGCCCGACTCCAAGACCATCGAGTTCTTCGAGGGTATGGTCTAATCCACATCTCATAAAGGAGCGAAACGCAAATGGCTATTAAAACATTTAAGCCTTACACCCCGGCTCGCCGGAACATGACGGTTTCCGGCTTCGACGGTGTGGACAAGAAGGCAAAACCTGAGCGTAGCCTGGTTGAGACCCTGAAGAAGAACGCCGGTCGCAACAGCTATGGTCACATCACCGTCCGCCACCGCGGCGGCGGCAATAAGCGCAAGTACCGCATCATCGACTTCAAGCGGCAGAAGCTGGACATGCCCGCCACTGTGGAGCGTCTGGAATACGACCCCAACCGCAGCGCGTTCATTGCCCTGATCCGCTATGAGGACGGCACCCTGAGCTACATCCTGGCTCCCAACGGCCTGAAGGCCGGCGACCAGGTGGTGTCCTCCCCCAGCGCCGACATTAAGCCCGGCAACTGCCTACCCATCGCCAACATTCCTGTGGGTACTGTGATCCACAACGTGGAGCTGCAGCCCGGCTACGGCGCCCAGCTGGTTCGTTCCGCCGGCGCCGCCGCCCAGCTGATGGCCAAGGAAGGCGATATGGCGCAGATTCGTCTGCCCAGCGGCGAGGTACGGTATGTGCGTACCAACTGCACCGCCTGCATCGGTCAGGTGGGCAACCTGGATCATGAGAACGTCCACATCGGCAAGGCCGGCCGTACCCGTCATATGGGTATCCGTCCCACCGTTCGCGGCTCTGTCATGAACCCCAACGATCACCCCCACGGCGGCGGCGAAGGCCGCGCTCCTGTCGGCCGTCCCGGCCCTGTGACTCCCTGGGGTAAGCCCGCTCTGGGCTATAAGACCCGCAAGACGAAGAACCGTACCGATAAGTTCATCGTCAAGCGCAGAAACAGCAAGTAAGGAGGAAATGAAATGAGCAGAAGTATCAAAAAGGGCCCTTTCGTAGCTCCCGAGCTGTATAAGCGCGTGGAGGAGCTGAATAAGGCCGGTGAGAAGAAGGTTCTGAAGACCTGGTCCAGAGCCTCCACCATTTTCCCCTCCTTCGTCGGCCACACCATTGCCGTACACGACGGCCGCAAGCACGTCCCTGTGTATATCACCGAGGATATGGTGGGTCATAAGCTGGGCGAGTTTGTTCCTACCAGAACCTTCCGGGGTCACTCTGGCAGCAAGACCGCCAATTCCAAGTAAGGAGGAACGGAAATGGAAGCATTTGCACACGTGAAATATGTCCGTATGTCTCCTCGCAAGGTGAAGCTGGTCTGCGATATGATTCGCGGCCTGGACACCAAGACCGCCGCTGCGTATCTGGCGCAGACCTCCAAGGCAGCCTGCGAGCCCATGGCCAAGCTGCTCAAGAGCGCCGTGGCCAACGCGGAGCACAATCACGGCATGAACGCGGATAACCTCTATGTCTCTACGGTTGTGGCCAATCCCGGCCCCGTGCTGAAGCGCGGCCGCATCGCATCCAGAAGAGGTTTCGTTCGGATTCTTAAGAGAACCACTCACATCACCATCGGTGTGAGCGAGAAGGCTTAACAGGAGGTTGCTATGGGACAGAAAGTTAATCCCCATGGACTGCGTGTTGGCGTAATCAAGGATTGGGACTCCCGCTGGTATGCCCGTGAGGACAAGGTGGGCGACCTGATCGTCGAAGATTACAACATCCGCAAGTATCTGAAAAACAAACTCTACGCCGCTGGCGTAGCGAAGATCGAGATCGAGCGCAGCAACGGCCGCGTGAAGATCAACATCAACTGCTCCCGTCCCGGCGTGGTGATCGGCAAGGCTGGCGCCGACATCGAGAATCTGCGCAAGGAGATGGAGGCGAAGCTGGGCGAAAAGGTGAGCCTGAACATCGTAGAGATCCGCTCTCCCGATCTGAATGCCCAGCTGGTGGCCGAGAATATCGCCCAGCAGCTGGAGAAGCGCATCTCCTTCCGCCGCGCCATGAAGAAGGCTATGCAGCAGGCTACCCGCCTTGGCGCCAAGGGCATCAAGGTTACCTGCGGCGGCCGCCTGGGCGGCGCTGAGATCGCCCGCTCCGAGAGCTATCACGAGGGCACCATCCCCCTGCAGACCATCCGCGCCGACATTGAGTACGGCTTTGCGGAGGCTGCCACCACCTACGGCCGCATCGGCGTGAAGGTGTGGATATATAAGGGCGAGGTGCTGAATACCACCCTGCGCGCCGCTGCGCCGGAACCCGCTCCCCGTGAGCGCCGGGACCGCCGGGGCGACCGCCGCAACGGCGACCGCCGGGGCGAGCGCCGGCAGGGCGACAGACCCCATAACCGCAGAGAAGGAGGCAACCGCTAATGCTGATGCCCAAAAGAGTGAAGTACCGCAAGGTTCAGCGCGGCCGTATGACCGGCGCTGCCTCCCGCGGCAACAAGGTTTCCTACGGTGATTTCGGCATCCAGGCGCTGGAGCCCGGCTGGATCACCGGCAACCAAATCGAGGCCGCCCGTATTGCCATGACCCGCTATACCAAGCGCGGCGGCAAGGTGTGGATCAAGATTTTCCCCGACAAGCCTTACTCCAAGAAGGGCCTGGGCACCCGTATGGGTTCCGGTAAGGGCGCTCCCGAAGGCTGGGTCGCGGTTGTGAAGAATCAGAAGGTGATGTTCGAGATCGGCGGCGTCAGCGAGGAAGTGGCGCGCGAGGCTCTGCGCCTGGCGCAGCACAAGCTGCCCATCAAGACCCGCATCATCACCAAGGAAGTTTCTGAGAACGGTGGTGAATAATGATGAAGGCAAAAGAGTTGAAAGAGATCCGTGGCCTGTCCGTTGCCGACCTGGAAAACAAGCTCCAGGGTCTGAAGAAGGACCTGTTCATGCTGCGTATGCAGCACGCCACCAACCAGCTTGACAATCCCATGCAGATCGTGGCGGTCAAGAAGGATATTGCCCGCATCAAGACCATTATTCGTGAGAAAGAGACCAATGTCTGAGGAGGTAAGCGAACATGACTGAAAATACCAGAGCTTTCCGTAAAACCAGAATTGGTCAGGTCGTCTCCGATAAGATGGACAAGACCATTGTGGTTGCGATCGAGGATAGCGTGCAGCATCCTCTCTACAAGAAGACCATGAAGCGGACTTATAAGCTGAAGGCGCACGACGAGAACAACGAGTGCGGCATCGGCGACACCGTGGAGGTCATGGAGACCCGTCCCTTGTCCAAGGATAAGAGATGGCGCCTCGTAAGAATTATCGAAAAGGCGAAGTAAGGAGGTCGGACAACTATGATTCAACCGGAAAGCTACCTGAAGGTTGCCGACAACACCGGCGCAAAAGAGATCCACTGCATCCGGGTTCTGGGCGGCTCCAAGCGGAAGACCGGCAACATCGGCGATGTGATCGTTGCCTCCGTGCGGAAGGCTGCTCCCGGCGGCACTGTAAAGAAGGGTGAAGTTGTCAAGGCTGTCATCGTCCGCACCAAGCGGGGCGTCCGTCGTGAGGACGGCACCTATGTCCGCTTTGACGAGAACGCCGCCGTGATTATCAAGGAGGACAAGAACCCCCGCGGTACCCGTATCTTTGGACCGGTCGCAAGAGAGCTGCGTGAGAGAGACTATATGAAGATCCTCTCCCTGGCACCCGAAGTCATCTAAGGGGGAACCGAAGGTATGAACATTAAGAAGAATGATACCGTGATCGTCCTGTCCGGCAAGGATAAGGGCGTGAAGGGCAAGGTGCTGGTTGCCATGCCCAGCGAAGAGAAGGTCATCGTTGAGAAGGTCAACGTGGCCACCTGCCACACCAAGCCCCGCCGTCAGGGCGAGCAGGGCGGCATCATCAAGCGTGAGACGCCCATCCGCGCCTGCAAGGTTGCCCTCTACTGCCCCAAGTGCGAGAAGGGCGTGCGCGTGGGCTACAAGATGGCGGACGGCAAGAAAGTCCGCGTGTGCCGCAAGTGCGGCGCCGAAATCTAAAGTGAGGAGGAGAAACGAGAATGGCTAGCCGTTTGAAAGAAAAGTATATTGCCGAGATCGCTCCTGCTCTGAACAAGAAGTTCGGCTATAAGAGCGTGATGCAGATCCCCAAGCTGGACAAGGTAATTGTCAACGTGGGCTGCGGCGAAAGCAAGAACAATGCCAAGGAGATCGAGGCCATCTGCAAGGACATCGCCACCATCACCGGCCAGAAGCCCGTAACCTGCAAGGCGCGCAAGTCCGTGGCCAACTTTAAGGTGCGGGAAGGCGAAACTGTGGGTGTGAAGGTTACCCTGCGGGGCGACAAGATGTACGAGTTCCTGGATCGTCTGTTCAGCGTGGCGCTGCCCCGGGTTCGCGACTTCCGCGGCATCAGCCCCAACTCCTTCGACGGCCGCGGCAACTACGCTTTCGGCCTGAAGGAACAGCTGATCTTCCCTGAGATTGAGTACGACAAGGTGGATAAGATTCGTGGTATGGACATCTGCGTCTGCACCACCGCCGCCACCGACGAGGAAGCCAAGGAGCTGCTCACCCAGCTCGGCGCTCCCTTCCACGCTTGATTGAGGAGGAACCATCATGGCAAAGAAGTCTATGATCCTGAAGCAGCAGGCGGAGCCGAAGTTCTCCAGCCGCCGCTATAACCGCTGCAAGATCTGCGGCAGACCCCATGCTTACCTGCGCAACTACGGCGTGTGCCGTATCTGCTTCCGGGAGCTGGCCTACAAGGGTCAGATCCCCGGCGTGCGCAAGGCCAGCTGGTAATCTATCTTTGAAAACAGGTTCGGCGCGTCCTGGGAAGATGGGGTGGCTTTTAGCTGCCCGCATTCCCCGGATACCCCCGGATCTTCACGGGCAACACCGTAACTTCTATAAGGAGGAACTACTAAAATGCAAATCACCGATACCGTAGCAGATATGCTCACTCGTATCCGCAACGCGAACTCCGCCAAGCATGACACTGTGGATGTCCCCGCTTCCAATCTGAAGAAGGCCATCGCCCAGATCCTGCTGGAGGAGGGCTATATCAAGGCTTACGACCTGGTGGACAATGGGAACCAGGGCGTGATCCACATTACCCTGAAGTACCAGGGCAAGAAGCAGCAGGTCATCACCGGCCTGCGCCGGGTGTCTAAGCCCGGCCTGCGCGTTTACGCCGGCGCGGAGGAGATGCCCAGCGTCCTGAAGGGACTGGGTATTGCCATCGTCTCCACTTCCAAGGGCGTTATGACCGACAAGAAGGCGCGCGAGCTGCATATCGGCGGCGAAGTGCTGGCCTTCGTGTGGTAAGGAGGAGAGCGGTATGTCTAGAATTGGTAAGAAGCCGGTAACAATCCCGGCAAACTGCACGGTCACCATTGCCGAGGGCAATGTGGTCACCGTGAAGGGACCCAAGGGCGAGCTGACCCAGGCCTTCCATCCGGATATGATTCTGAATGTGGAGGGCAATGTGCTCACCGTTGGCCGTCCCGATGAGGAGCACCTGCACAAGAGCCTGCACGGCTTGACCCGCACTCTGCTGAACAACATGGTAGAGGGCGTGGAGAAGGGCTTCAGCAAGGAGCTGGAGGTCAACGGCACTGGCTACCGCGCGGAGAAGAAGGGCAATCAGCTGGTGATGCGTCTGGGTTACTCCCACGAGGTTATCGTGGACGAGATCCCCGGTATTCACATCGACGTGCCCGCCCCCAACAAGATCGTTATCAGCGGCATCGACAAGCAGGTTGTCGGCCAGTTTGCCGCCGAGGTGCGCGGCAAGCGTCCCCCCGAGCCTTACAAGGGCAAGGGCATCAAGTATACCACTGAGGTTATCCGCCGGAAGGCTGGTAAGACCGGTGGCAAGAAGTAATGGAGGTGTGCCGAAATGGTTAGCAGAATCAATAAGAATGCAATGCGCCTGAAGCGGCATGTCCGCGTTCGTGGCAAGATCTCCGGTACTCCCGAGTGTCCCCGTCTGAACGTGTTCCGCAGCAATGCGAACATCTACGCCCAGATCATCGACGATGTGAACGGCGTGACGCTGGTTTCCGCCAACACCCTGGAGAAGAGCTTTGAGGGTGCTGCCGCCAACTGCGACGCCGCCAAGAAGGTGGGTCTGGTGCTGGCGGAGCGCGCCAAGGCCAAGGGCATTGAGCAGGTCGTGTTCGACCGCGGCGGCTATGTGTACCATGGCCGTGTAGCTGCACTGGCCGAGGGCGCCCGCGAGGGCGGACTCAACTTCTAAGGAGGAGGAAAAGAAATGGCTTATAATCGTGCGAACAACGAGCCTTCCGAATTCATTGAGAAGGTAGTCTACCTGAACCGCGTCAGCAAGACCGTCAAGGGCGGCCGCGTCATGAAGTTTTCCGCCCTGGTAGTGGTGGGCGACGGCAAGGGCACCGTGGGCTACGGCCTGGGCAAGGCTGCCGAGGTGTCCGAGGCGATCCTGAAGGGCATCGCCGAGGCCAAGAAGAACATGGTCAAGATTTCCCTGGCCGGTTCCACCATCCCCCACGATGTGCTGGGTATCTTCGGTGCCGGTTCCGTGCTGCTGAAGCCCGCCCCCGAGGGCACCGGCGTGATCGCCGGCGGCGCTGTGCGTGCGGTGATGGAGGCTGTGGGTATCAAGAATATCTGCGCTAAGTGCCTGCGCTCCAACAACCCCCAGAACGTGGTCAAGGCCACCATGCAGGGTCTGCAGTCCCTGCGCTCTCCCGAGCAGGTGGCTGCCATCCGGGGCAAGAGCGTGGAAGAAATTGTTGGTTAAGGAGGGCAATTAACATGGCAAACCTGAAAATTAAGCTTGTTAAGAGCCTGAATGGCCGTCTGGAAAAGCACATCGCCACTGCCGAGGCTCTGGGTCTGCGGAAGATCGGCCAGGTGACCATCCAGCCGGACAACGCTCAGACCCGGGGCAAGATCGCCAAGATCGGCTATCTGCTCCAGGTCACCGAAGTAGAATAAGGAGGAGACAAGTATGAAACTGTCTGAACTTTCTCCCGTCGAGGGTTCTACCCAGGTCGGTAAGCGCAAAGGTCGCGGTATCGGTTCCGGCAACGGCAAGACCGGCGGCCGCGGCCACAAGGGTCAAAAGGCTCGCTCCGGCGGCAAGGTGCGCGCCGGATTCGAAGGCGGTCAGATGCCTCTGGCGCGCCGGGTGCCCAAGCGTGGCTTCCACAATGTCTATGCCAAACCCTTGACCGCGATCAATGTGGCCGTGCTGAACCGCTTTGAGGACGGCGCTGTGGTGGATGCCGCCGCGCTGATTGAGAAGGGCATCATCCATGCTTGCCCCTATGGTCTGAAAGTGTTGTCCAATGGCACTCTGACCAAGAAACTCACTGTGAACGCTGCGGCCTTCTCTGAGTCTGCCAAAGAAAAAATTGAGCAGGCTGGCGGAAAGGCCCAGGTGGTATAAGTGTTAGAGACACTCCGTAACGCCTGGAAAATCCCGGAGCTTCGCAAGAAGCTGATCTTCACGATGATGGTTCTGCTGATCTTCCGCCTGGGAAGCGTCATTCCTGTGCCTTATGTGAACGCGGATACGCTGCGGAACTACTACGACACGACCCTGGCCAATACCATCCTGGGTCTGTACAACGCCATGTCCGGTTCCGCCTTTTCCCGGGCGACCGTACTGGCGCTGGGCATCCAGCCCTACATCAACGCTTCCATCATTATCCAGCTGCTCACCATCGCCATCCCTGCGCTGGAGCGGCTGGCCAAGGATGAGGGCGAGGCTGGTAAGAAGAAGATCGAGCGGATCACCCGCTACACCACCGTTGGTTTGGGCTTGGTGCTGGGCTGGGGCTACTACACCATGCTCCGCAATTATGAATCCCAGGGACTGCGGATCATCACGGATGACGGCATCCTGCCTGCGATCGTGGTGATTCTGGCGTTCACCGCCGGCGCTTCCTTCGTGATGTGGCTGGGCGAGCAAATCACCGAGCACGGTATTGGAAACGGCATTTCCATGATTTTGTTTGCCGGTATTATTTCCCGGCTGCCCGGTATGGTGGGCACAATGACCACCATGGCCTGGTGGGAGATTATCCTGGTGCTCATCGGCATGGCTGCGCTGATTATTTTCATCGTGTTTATCAACGACGCTGAGCGCCGGATCCCCATTCAGTACGCCAAGCGCGTGGTAGGCCGTAAGGTCTACGGCGGCCAGAACACCAACCTGCCCATTAAGGTGAGTATGTCCGGTGTTATGCCCGTGATTTTTGCCCAGTCCATCGCTTCCATTCTGCCGACGATTTTCGCGTTTACCAATCCCAGCGGCACTTCCGAAAACGGATTCGTCCAGTGGCTCATCAATGTGTCCGACTCCAGCAGCTGGGTCTATGCTGTGGTCTATTTCCTGCTGATCTTCTTCTTCAGTTGGTTCTATTCCACCGTGCAGTATGATCCTGTGGAGATCGCCAACAACCTGAAGAAGAACGGCGGCTTCATCCCTGGCTTCCGCCCGGGCAAGCCCACTGCCGACTTCATCCAGAAGGTGATCAACAAGATTCTGGTGTTCGGCGCCATTTATCTGGCGATTGTGGCGCTGCTGCCCATCGTCGCCGGCAACCTGATGGAATCCGTGAAGAACCTGGCAATCGGCGGTACGTCCGTTATCATTGTTGTGGGTGTTGCCCTTGAGACCGTAAAGGCTCTGGAAGCACAGATGCTGATGCGGCACTATAAGGGCTTCCTGGATTGACCAGGAGGCAGGATATGAACCTGATTCTGCTGGGTGCTCCCGGCGCTGGAAAAGGAACGCAAGCGGAGCTTCTGATGGAGCGGCTGCACATCCCCTCCATTTCCACCGGGAATATGCTCCGGGAAGCCATTAAGAATGGCACAGACCTGGGCAAACAAGCAAAAGTGTATATGGATGGCGGCCTGCTGGTGCCGGATGCATTGATTCTCGGCATTGTGGCAGAACGAGTAGCCCAGCCTGACTGCGCCAACGGCTTTATCCTGGACGGGGTGCCCCGCACCCTGGCTCAGGCAGAGGCGCTGGATGCCAGGGGCGTGGAGATCCACCATGTACTGTCTATTGAGATTGACGACGGTATCATCGAAGGCCGGATGACCGGCCGGAGAGTCTGCGCCAAATGCGGCGCCAGCTACCATATCGTTGCCAATCCACCCAAGACCGAGGGCGTCTGCGACATCTGCGGCGGGGAGCTGGTAAGTCGCCAGGACGACGCCCCGGAGACGGTGCGCCGCCGCCTGGAGGTCTACCATGCTTCCACCGAGGTCTTGAAGGACTACTATGCCCGTCAGGGGAAGCTGCGGCTGATCCGGGGCGACCAGTCCATTGAGGGCGCCAACCAGGAGATCCTGACGGCGATAGGAGCGAAGGAATGATCACAATCAAAAATGAGCGAGAGCTTACGGTTATGCGCAAAGCCTGCAAAATTACCGCGGCAGCCCGTGCTTTGGCAGGGGAAATGGTAAGGCCGGGCATAACGACGAAGCAGATCGACAAGGCCGTTCACGATTTTATCGTCAGTCAGGGCGCAAAGCCGTCGTTCCTGCACTATAGCGGCTACCCGGCCAGCGCCTGCATCTCGGTAAACGGCACGGTGATCCACGGCATCCCAGGGAGCTATGCTCTGCGGGAGGGGGATATCGTGTCGGTGGATGTGGGAGCCTGCTACCAGGGATATCATGGCGATTGTGCGGCAACCTTCCCCTGCGGAAAGATCAGCGCCGAAGCCCAAAAGCTGATCGATGTGACCAAGCAGAGTTTCTTTGAGGGCCTCCGCTTTGCCACCAGAGGACACCGCGTGTCCGACATCTCCCACGCTGTGCAAACGCATGTGGAGTCTAACGGTTTTTCAGTTGTGCGCGCCTTCGTAGGTCACGGCGTGGGCGAGCGGCTGCATGAAGAGCCGGAGGTGCCGAATTTCGGCGCCGCCGGCCATGGGCCAAGACTGCTTCCGGGAATGACCCTGGCCATTGAACCAATGGTGAACGCGGGCAGCTATGAAGTCCGCATTCTCAAGGATGGATGGACCACGGTGACAGCCGACGGCAAGCTCTCCGCCCATTATGAAAATACTGTACTCATCACCGACGGCGAGCCGGAAATACTCACCGTCACCGAAGGACTTTGATTATGGATCCTGGATTATCAGAATTAGCGGATATATTCCCTGCGGATGTTGTGGTATCGATTGCCGGGCGGGACGCCGGCCAGATGCTCTATGTGATCGCCGCGGAGGACGGCTTCGTTCTCCTGGCCGACGGCAAGGGCAGAACGCTGGAAAAGCCCAAACGCAAGAAACGCAAGCACATTCAAAAAGTCCTTCGCTCTGAGACCAGAGTCGCCGCCAAACTGCGATCCGGCGACAAGGTGCTCAACAGCGAATTACGAAGAGACCTGGCGTATTTGCGCCGGGAAATGCAAAGTAACGACCTAGGAGGTTTCTGACTTGGCAAAAGACGACGTAATCGAGATTGAGGGCATCGTAACTGATGCGCTGCCGAATGCTATGTTCAATGTAGATATCGGTAACGGACACACCATTCTGGCACACATTTCCGGCAAGCTCAGGATGAATTTTATCAAGATCTTGCCCGGTGACAAAGTAACCGTTCAAATGTCTCCCTATGATCTGACCCACGGCCGGATCACATGGAGAAGCAAGTAACACAAACGAGACATCGTTCTCATATGGAGGTTCAACAGTATGAAAGTAAGACCGTCCGTGAAGCCCATGTGCGAAAAATGTAAGATCATCAAGCGCAAGGGTCGTGTCATGGTAATTTGCGAAAACCCCAAACACAAGCAGAGACAAGGCTAATAGGAGGTGCTGAAAGAATATGGCACGAATTTCTGGTATTGACCTTCCCCGTGACAAGCGGGTTGAGGTTGCGTTGACTTATATCTACGGCATCGGGCCTGCCCGCGCCGCCGAGGTTTTGAAGATCACCGGGATCGACCCGGATCTCCGCGTCAAGGATCTGAACGAGGATCAGGAGGCGCAGCTTCGCGACGCCATTGAGCACCGCTATCTGATCGAGGGCGACCTGCGTCGGGAAACCGCTATGAACATCAAGCGCCTGAGCGAGATCGGCTGCTACCGCGGCCTGCGTCACCGCCGGGGGCTGCCTGTCCACGGCCAGCGGACAAAGACCAACGCACGTACCCGCAAAGGCCCGAAGAAGACCATTGCCAACAAGAAGAAGTAAAAGGAGGGATATGTAATGGCTGCAAAGGCTACTAAGAAAGTTGTAAAGCGCCGTCGTGAGCGCAAAGTGGTTGAAAAGGGCGCGGCGCATATCCGTTCCTCTTTCAACAACACCATGGTGACCATCACCGATCTGAACGGCAATGCCCTGAGCTGGGCGTCCTCCGGTGGACTGGGCTTCCGTGGTTCCCGGAAATCCACTCCCTTCGCTGCCCAGACTGCCGCTGAGACTGCGGCTAAGGCTGCGATGGAGTATGGTCTGAAGACCGTTGAGGTTTATGTAAAAGGCCCCGGTCAGGGACGGGAGGCCGCCATCCGCGCGCTCCAGTCCGCTGGTCTGGAAGTCGTTATGATTAAGGATGTTACCCCCATCCCCCACAATGGCTGCCGTCCTCCCAAGAGACGGCGTGTCTGATATCGCTATAGGAGGAATTTTGCGTTATGGCTAAGAATATGCAGCCTGTGCTGAAGCGTTGCAGAACGCTGGGCGTTTCTCCTGCCGCAATGGGTTATTCCAAGACTTCCAACAAGAACCCCGGCGGTCAGAGAAGAGCCAAGAAGTCTGAGTACGCCACTCAGCTCACTGAGAAGCAGAAGGTCAAGTTCGTTTACGGCATCCAGGAAAAGCAGTTCCACAACTACTATGAGAAGGCGTCCCGCGCCGAGGGCAACACCGGCGAGGAGCTGCTCACTTTCGTGGAGCGTCGGCTGGACAACGTGGTTTACCGTCTGGGCTTTGCCAACTCCCGCCGTCAGGCGCGGCAGCTGGTGAATCACGGCCACTTTACTGTAAACGGCAGCCGGGTAAACATCCCCAGCTATCTGGTTAAGGTGGGCGATGTGGTTGCAGTGGCGCAGAAGAGCGTTTCCAACAACTTCTTTAAGAAGCTGAAGGAGGACGACGCTTTCGTAGCCGCGCCCAAGTGGCTGGATCGCGACAAGAATACCCTCACCGGCAAGGTCATTGCTATGCCCACCAAGGCGGACATCGACTTCGAGATCGCCGAGCACCTGATCGTCGAGTTGTACTCCAAGTAATCGACCTCCCATTCGTTCGTATGTACTGCGTGGGGCGTTTGCCCCCACACTTGTGAAGGAGGGTTATTGATTCATGGTAGAAATTGAAAAGCCCCGCATTACTTGTATGGATTCCTTGGAGGATCCGTCCTACGGCAAGTATGTGGTGGAACCACTGGAGCGGGGCTATGGTATGACGTTGGGCAACTCTCTGCGCCGTATTCTGCTCTCCAGCCTGCCTGGGTATGCTGCCACATCCGTGAAGATCGCCGGCGTGCAGCACGAGTTCTCTACGGTTCCTGGCGTAAAGGAAGACGTCACAGAGATCGTCCTGAATGTGAAGCGGATCATTTTGAAGCTTTACAGCCAGGGCGCCAAGACTGTGTATATTGATGCAGTCGGCCCCTGCCGGGTTACTGCAGGCGACATCAAGTCCGACGGCGAGGTAGAGATTTTGAACCCCGATCTGCTGATCTGCACGCTGGGTCCGGATGCTACCTTTAATATGGAGATCACCCTGTCCCAAGGCCGGGGCTATGTGCCTGCTGACCGGAACAAAACGCCCCAGATGCCGATTGGCGTGATTCCCATTGACTCCATCTATTCCCCTGTGAAAAAGGTGAACTATACGGTGGAGCCCACCCGCGTCGGCGACAAAACTGACTTTGACAAGCTGACCCTTGAGGTCTGGACGGATTCCACCATCTCTGCCAAGGATGCGGTTTCCCTGGGCGCCAAGATCATGTCCGACCACCTGACAGTGTTTACCACTCTGTCGGATGCCGTGAGCGCTGGCTCCACGGTGGTGGAAAAGACTGCCGACCGCCCGGATACCAAGCTCTCTATGACCATCGATGAGCTGGATCTGTCGGTTCGGAGCTTCAACTGCCTGAAGCGCGCTAACATCAATACGGTGGCCGATCTCATCAATAAGACCGGCGAGGATATGATGAAAGTGCGGAACATGGGAAAGAAGTCCCTGGACGAGGTTCAGAAGAAGCTGGAAATGATGGGCTTGTCCCTGGCCAGCGAAGATTCTGGCAGCAACAACTAATCAACCTTACAGATAAGGAGGAACGCGTTCATGTTCGGTACTCGTAAGCTGGGCAAGACCAGCGAGCAGAGAAGAGCACTGCTGCGTCAGCAGGTGACCGATCTTCTGGCCAACGGCAAGATCGAGACGACTTTCTACCGCGCCAAAGAGGTTCAGCCTGTGGTAGAAAAGATGATTACCCTGGGCAAGAAGGGCAACCTGGCGGCCTACCGCAGAGCCATGGGATATATCACCAAGGAAGATGTGGTGCAGAAGCTGTTCAAGGAAGTTGCCCCTAAGTATGCCGACCGCAATGGCGGCTATACCCGGGTGACCCGTACCGGCCCCCGCCGCGGCGACGCTGCGGAGATGGCGGTTATTGAGCTGGTGTAATCAGTTCAGTTTGTTTGGCTTTAAGGGTGTGCCTTAGGCACACCCTTATAAACCAAAAAAAGCTATGGGAATTTTGAAAAAGTTCTTGACTTTTGCCGTTTTCCAGTGTATAATACCCAAGCTGTCCAAGTTATGCTGCTATAGCTCAGTCGGTAGAGCGCATCCTTGGTAAGGATGAGGTCGCCAGTTCAAATCTGGCTAGCAGCTCCACGCAAAGATAGCCGGAAAGTGTGTACTCCCGGCTGTTCTGGCAGTAATTCCATGTTGTTTGTCTTTGGGAGACAACATCATCCAACCTCTGCAGTTCCGATCCCACTTCAATATCGGTGCAGGCGCAGTCAGTTATCGGCGAATGGTGCAGATTCCACCCGCCTATGCTACTCAAAAGAGGTCACGGCAACATCAGATTGCGCATACAGGATCATGTGTCTTTTTATAATCGCCCAAGGACGCTGAAAACGACGCAAAACAAGTTTGTCTTTGGGTTTTTGTTTTGCGCAGTTCTCTTGGACTGTTGTAAAGGAAATCCTTTCAGAAAAGGGACTGTTGGCGCAGTCTCTTTTCTTTTTCTCCTTTCCACACCGCTTCTGAGCGTCACAAAAGCGGTAATTGAAGCGAAGTAAAAAGAAAGCGGTGGCGACCGCCACCGCCATACGCTTATAATACCCATGTTTTTCTTGTTTGTCAATACTCCCCTGTGGCTTTGGCGCTTTTTGTAGAAATAAAGAAACACTTGCTTTTTTGATGAAACTGGTCATCCTCCGCGATATGGCTTTCGCCCCCTCCCCCAAAAGGAGGGGGTGAAATCTTTGGAGCCTTCGGTTATGTCCTGCCCGTCGTTTCACAGGTTTGAGCAGAGTGCTCCTGGGAGACAAAGACTGCCTTGGGAACAAAGGGCAGATACAGCGACAGGACGGTGTGTTCCGTTGTCCATGGAATGTTCTCCAGCTTATCTACTTGAATCTGAACTATATCCTGCGTGATTTCGCAAAGCAGGCGCAGGGCGTTTTTTCCGGTGTCTCCGCGCAGGGTGATCAGACCACGCGTGTGTGCTGGAAAGAGCATGATCTCCAATTCACAGGGAACCTGGATTTTTACCTCGGGGAGCCATGGAGTATCCATGAATACAGGATAGATTTTCTTCATGTCATACAGATGTTTCATAAGGTGTCCTTTCCGGGCGCTTTCAAATCGAAACTGCCCATCGTGTCGATAGAATTTTATTACGGCTATTTTTCAGCTTGATTCCCGGCCTACGCGGAAACCTGCAGGCGGCTGCAAGAACGATATGCCGGAGTCCATGCGCAGAAAATAAGGGCTGCGCTGCTGAAGCTGAACCAAGCCGGGGCGCGTTACAGGAACTGTACCCCTGGAAAAATGGAGGTGAGATACTTTGCTTGCTCCGGGTAGCAGGAGATATAAAATTTCTGCCCTGCGCGAAACCGTATGAGCGCTTCCGCAAGGCGGTGGTAGTCCATATCGTGCGCTACGAAAACAGGAGTTCCCTGATATCCCAGCGGAAAGATGGAGTTTCCCGTTTCAAAGACATCGGAGTTACGCGCTGCAATACGTTTTACCAACTGCTGCATATATTGCTCGGGAGAAGACTCCATGAGGCCGCGCAGCTGAACAAGCCCAGAGTTATTGACAGGGATGATATGCAGCGACAGATATGGGTAACCAAAACGGGACGACGTCTCACGCCGGCCGGATTGCTTGATATCTTGAAACAGCGCGGCAAAATGAGAAAACTTGGAGCAGAACATAATGGCGTGCTGAACGGTACGCCCTGCCCCGGGGATGGGAGATTGCTCCGCATAAGCGTCCAGTCCCCGCTGTGCGGCGACTGCGGTCAATGCTTCGATCCTGCCGTTCCAAGTCATCTTATTTCGCCTGCAGTGATAAACAATATAGTTCTTTTCTTTTCCCACTGCGATGCCAAGGAAGGTGCTTCGCAGTGTGTTTTGTGCACCCCGTGCAGAGACATTAGGCTCTTCAAACGTGATCATCTCATAGCCTGGAATTTCACGTGCGGCGTAAAATGCAGGCGTTGTCAGCCATTCCTCTTTGTGTGCAGACAGGGATTTGTCCGGATGGAAAAAGGAGTATGCGTCCGGGTTGTCTGCATACCATTTTCGCAGGCTTTGAAAGACAAAAGCGGGGATATCCAGATCTCCGGCTTCTACCCTTTTTTCATATTGCTCCTGCGTGCTCAGCCCGTTGATCATCCATCCGGTATCCATAGGCCGCCGATCCATGTAAGTTAGGAACCCGTTCATACGAAACATATTGATTACTGTGGACAAGCGGCTGGCGCTGGCGATTTGCGCTGCGTTCATCCGGCGGGGCATGACCGATACTTCCGGTGCAAGGTGGATGCAGTTGGCCAGTTGCGTCACGGACCAGGTGGAAACGCCCTGCGCCAGCAGCGCGCGAAACTGCTCCTGCATATCGGGATCCGCAGGAGTTCTTGTGGCCAAGCGATATAGCTCATAAACAATACTGCGGCTTTGATTGGACAAGAGGCAGCGAAACCCCCGTTCTGTCCGGTCATATACCCGCTTGTTACTTCTGGCAAACTTTTCACGCTCCGACTCCAATTCTTCATCCGGCGTACCCGCGAGGAAATAAAAACCGGATCGTGTGAGATGGATGGTTGTAAAGGGAGTGTCTCCTTGGCGGCTGACAGAGGTACAGTATCCGCCTCTGTTCATATCGGAGACGCGGCGGATATTAAATCCTCTCTTATAGTAACAATCCAAGACACGCTTAGACATAGGGGTTTCCGGATCGTATTCAATACCGGGTGCATCCCGCGTTTTAATGGCAAGGACGAGAGACTCTCTGGAGCAGAAGCCAAAGGGAAGAAGATAAGAAAACACAACTTTTTGAGGGTGTTCGTTAATCATAAAAAATCATTTGTCCTTTCTGCAATGTGC
>DVKX01000081.1 GCA_018715805.1 Candidatus Faecousia intestinigallinarum
TCGGCCAGCATAAAAGCCTGGCCGCCGGTCTGCTGAAGAAGGGAGGTGACAAAAAATGAGTGATCGAATCTACCTGAAAGAATTGCCTGCGTATCAGAATCAGAAAGATTCTTACCCCGCCAGTATCAGTAAGAATCCATATTATGATATGGAGCAGATACCGTCTCCCGTTATGCGAAAGGAAATAGCCGCTTTCATTATCTATCGAAGCACACAGGTCGGTATCGCCAGAGTATACAGCGACCGTCAATTATTTAATAAGCTGTGCCGATTCCTGCAGGCTCATAGCGGACGAGCCAAAAGCCTGCGGGATAAAGAGCCGGACACATGGATACGACAGCTTAAAGGATGGATGTTTCAAGAAAAACTCCCACTGGTGGAATATAGCTTTAGCCCATACGGTTCGGAACATCGTGCCAAAGCACGGGAGATCGTCTATTTGGAAAAGCTGCTGGAGTTTCTTGCCCCGGAAGATATAAGACCAGAACAGGAAAAGGACATATGGAAATTGGAAAAACTGGACATTCCAATCCGCTTTAATCCGATTAAGACTTGCAAAACCCTTATCTTCACGAAAATCCTCCAGCCGGAAATCCGGGAGGAAGTCAAGAAAGGAATTTATCTAAACCTGCAGACGGAAGCCATAGCCTGCGTACAGAAAGAACTGACTGCAATCCGGCGTTTTTCCGCATATCTGCACAAGCAATATCCGAAAGTATCATCTTGCAAAGAGATTGACCGAAAGCTGCTGGAGGAATATCTGATCTACCTGAAAACTGAGGCTACGGAAACCAAGCACTTCCATGCGGATCTGAACCGTCTCCGCGCCCTCCTCGACAGTATCGGGAAAATTTGCGAGTACCACAACCTGGAATGTTTATTCCTGCCGAGGGATATCCCGCCAACTCCAAAGGCCGAGTTTAAAGCCTATTCCGATGGGGAACTGAAGCGCCTCAACGCTGCGCTGGTGGAAATGGATGAACAGGTTGCTAGGCTGATGATCATCCACCAAATGCTTGGAACCAGAATTTCAGACACCCTGACACTGGAACCGAACTGCCTGTATGAAAAAGACGGTGTCACCATCATCCGCATCCGTCAGATGAAAACAAAAACGTATGAAAAGCCGATTAGTGAAGAACTGGCAGCTTTAATACGAAAAGCTATTTCCTATACCAGAGAACGTTATGGCGAGACAACCTATATCTTCGTAGATGCAAACGAGCCAAGGCAGGCTTTGCGGTACAGTACGCTTCAAAACCAGGTTGTGAACATGCTAAGGGAAAAGAATCTCCTGGATGATAACGGGGAACCCTTCGGCTTCGGTACGCATATGTACCGGCACACCTATGGTGTAAAACTGACGGAGATGCATTTAGATGACTGGACAATCGCCAAGCTCCTTGGACACTCCAGCGTGAATAATGTAAAGTATTACCGCCGGATGAGCAACCAGCTACTGGCGGATGAAACCCGCCGGATCAGGCACCGTCAGTCACAGATCATATTAGAAAATTTAGATGGATGGGAGGACGAATATGCAAAAATACGAGAAGATGATAGCCTTGAATAAACAAGCCAGCGAACAGAAAATCAAACTGGCAAAGGATACTATCTGGAGCATGCTTGACGAAAGCGAAAAAATCACGGTACCTAAACTAATGGCAAAGACAGGACTCTCAAGAGGATTTTTTTATAAGAATCCAGAAGTTCGCCAAGAACTGGATCGGGCATTGGAGCAACAGATCGGAATGCCAGATCCCAGGCGTGGCATCCTCGATATGGCCATGGATAGCGAGATCCTCAGTATGCGGGAGCAAATACACTCGCTCCAGATGGAAATCGAAGAATTGAAAAAAGAAAATCAAAGCCTCAAGAAGAAACTGGATCGGAAAAAACTTGGGGAGATCAACCGGTTAAAACTTACATAAATTCGGAACACCTGTATAGGGTATCCGAATAGATAAAAGAACATATGAGAGCAGGCATGGTTCAACACTGTGCCTGTTTCTTTTGGAAAATTCAGAAAAACCACACAAAACACAAGTGTACATTCCGTTAAGCCCAGTATTTACAAGGGATTGCAGGGAGGGGCTACAGGTTATTGACGAGGCTACCAGCGGGCTGGATCCGGTGGTGCGGGACGAGGTACTGGATCTCTTCAGCGAATTCACCCGAGCGGAAGACCATGCCATTCTTATGTCCTCCCACATTGTCAGCGACTTGGAGAAAATTTGCGACTACATCGCCTTTCTCCACCAAGGCAAGCTGCTGCTTTGCGAGGAGAAGGACGCTTTGCAGGAAAAATACGGTATCCTTCGATGCTCCAAAGAGCAGCTGGAGGCATTCCCACCCAGCGCTATCTTGGGCAAAAAAGTAACGCCTTACGGCGTAGAAGCGGTGGCAGTGCGCAGCGCAGTCCCGGCGGGGTTCTCCCTCGGCGCGGTGGACATTGAGCAGTTGTTTATTCTTATGGTCAAGGAGGCATATTGATATGAAAGGTCTGCTGCTGAAAGATTTCTATATGCTCCTCAGCAAGAATCTGCGGATATTCCTTCTGATGTTGGCGGTCTTCCTGGGCATTTCCTTTGTGGATTACGGAGATATCTTTTTCGTCATATACCCTGTTCTCATCACCGGGATACTCCCCAGCAACCTCCAGTCCTACGACGAACAGAGCAAATGGACAAGCTACAGCGCCGCGCTGCCCTGCTCCCGGGCGCAGATCGTCTCCGCAAAATACCTTATCTGCCTGCTGATGGAGCTGGCCATTCTCCTGCTCGCCATACTTGTCCGCGCCGTTCAAATGCTGGTAAGAGGCGTGTTCGCACCCCTGGAGCTGCTGACGCTGGCCGCCGGCATATTGGCGCTGGCTCTGACGATACCGGCGGTAACGATGCCTTTCCTCTTCAAATTCGGCGCGGAAAAGGGGCGGCTGCTTTTTATTCTCTCCATTGCGCTTCTTACCGGTATCAGCACGTTTGCTTCTATCCACATTATGGACAACGGCTTGACCGTTCCCTCCGGCCATTTGCTGGCGCTGGTTCTGCTGGCCGCCATCGCCCTGTATATCGGCTCCTGGCTGCTGTCCATCGCCTTTTATCAGAAAAAGGATCTGTAGGCGATTTGCCGCCCCCGCCTGCCGTTTGGTTCTATTCCGCCTGCCGGGGACATACCCTGTGGTAAACCGTGGCAGGAGCTGTCCCTCCTGCAAGGATAAGGAGGCTGGCTATGGAAAAAATCTATGCCGATATTGCCGCCCGTACCGGCGGCAATATCTATATCGGTGTGGTAGGCCCGGTACGCACCGGGAAATCCACTCTGATCAAGCGCATTATGGAGACGCTGGTAATTCCCGGCATGGAAGACCCCTACCGCCGGGAACGCGCTCGGGATGAACTGCCCCAGAGCGGTTCCGGCAAAACCATCATGACTTCTGAGCCAAAGTTCGTACCGGAGGAAGCGGCGGAGATTTCTCCGGATGGGGTAACCCAGCTTCGAGTACGGATGATCGACTCTGTAGGTTATATGGTAAACGGCGCTGTAGGCGCGGAGGAGGACGGAGCGCCCCGGATGGTTACCACCCCCTGGTTTGACCATGAGATTCCTATGACGGAGGCGGCGGAACTGGGTACAAAAAAGGTGATGGAGGATCACTGCTCCATCGGACTGGTGGTCACCACCGACGGCTCCATCACCGACATCCCCCGGGCGGACTATTTGCAGGCGGAGGCAAGAGCCATCGCGGATATGCAGGCCACCGGGAAACCCTTTCTTGTCATTGTCAACACCAAAAACCCCGCGTCGCCGGAAGCTCAGTCCGTTCAGGCGCAGATTCGCCAGGAATTCTCCATCACGCCTGTGCTGGCCGACTGCCAAGCCCTGGACGCTGAAGGTGTCAACCATCTGCTCACCGAACTGCTTTACGCCTTCCCCATGGGGGAACTGCGGGTATACTTACCCCGCTGGATGGACGCGCTGGAGCCGGAGCACCCGGTAAAGGCCGCCTTATACCAAGCCCTTTTGCAGCGGGCGGAGGAGATCACCTCCCTTGGGCAGGCAGAATCCGCCCTCAGCCATTTGCGGGAGATGGAAGAAGTGCTGGACTTTTCCATTCGCAGCATCGACCTGGGAACAGGCGCTGTTTCCTGCGTGCTGGGCTTCCCGGAAACGCTGTTCTATGAAATTCTCAGCACCCGAGCGGGAATGCCTATCCAGAACGAAGCGCAGCTGCTTTCTCTGCTCACAGAGCTGTCCGCCGTCAAAATAGAATACGACAAAATCGCCGATGCTCTCTCCGCCGTCCGCGCCACGGGCTATGGCGTAGTCATGCCCAGGGCGGAGGAGATGCGGCTGGAAAAGCCGGAAATTCTCCGCAAGGGCAACGCTTTCGGCGTCAAGCTGAAGGCCGGCGCGCCCTCCATCCATATGATTCGGGTGGATATTGATACGGAAATCAGTCCCATGGTGGGGGATGAAAAGCAGTCCCAGGATCTGATCGCCTATCTTTCGGGAGAGGAGCCGGAGAAACTCTGGCAAAGCAACATCTTCGGAAAGTCCGTATATGAACTGATCCAGGAGGGGCTTACCTCGAAACTGGTGCAGACCCCGGAGGATGTGCGGGCAAAATTCCGGGGCAGCCTGTCCCGTATTGTAAACGAGGGCGCCCAAGGCCTCATCTGCCTCATCCTTTAGTCTTGACTTTTCTTTCCAAAAACGTTACTATAGAAAAAAACAATAGGAGGAACGCCCCATGGCTGTAAACTACATTTGGAAAGACCGCAAACGTTATTTGGGTATGCCCCTGAGCTTTACCCGCTATCGTATGTCAGAGGATCGGCTGTTCCTGTCTGTGGGATTCTTTCGCATCCGGGATGAGGAAGTGCTGCTTTACCGCGTCCGGGATATCACCACTACCCGCACCCTGTGGCAGCGGATCTTTGGCGTGGGTACAGTCACTGTCGTTTCTTCCGACAAATCCACGCCTACCCTGGCGCTGAAAAACATCCAGGATCCGCTGCGGGTCAAAGAGCTGCTCCACAAGCAAGTGGAGGTCATGAAGCTGCGCAGACGTGTGCGCATCGGCGAGGTCATGTCCAACGACTTCCCCAATGATGATGACGATGACAACAGCGACGACGATCTGGATTTGCCCGACGAGGATTAGCCGTCATTTCCCTCCTGCGGAAAACGCAGGAGGTTTTTTTTACAGAAAATTTCTTAACTTTTCCCCCGGGTGCTTTACCCTGTGCCCCAGTCGTGATATACTATTAGCATTCTACTGTAGAATACTTTTCCAGGGGGATCTACTATGCAGCAGATCAAACAAAAAAAATGGAATTATCCGGCGCTGGCCTTTGCCGCGCCGTTTATCGGAATGCTGATGGTCATGCTCATCAGCGGTTATAAGCCGTTTGGCAGCTACTCCATGCTCTACTCGGATATGTACCATCAGTACTATCCCTTTTTCGTAGCGTTCCGCAGCGCGCTGCGTTCGGGCGACAGTCTGCTTTACAGCTGGAACGTAGGCATGGGCATGGACTATCTGGGGCTTATCTCTTACTATCTGGCCTCCCCGCTGAATCTGCTCAGCGTCCTGGTGCCAGAGGGATGGCTGCTGGAGTTTTTCTCCCTGCTCATGCCCATTAAGCTGGGGCTGGCCGGTCTGTTCTTTGCGCTTTTTCTGAAAGAACTATTCCGCAGAGACGATCTTTCCCTGGTGCTCTTCGGCAGCTTCTACGCGCTGTGCGCCTGGGCACTGGGTTACCAGTGGAATATTATGTGGCTGGATACTTTCGCGCTGCTGCCGCTGGTCGCTCTGGGCGCCATCCGTCTGCTGCGGGAGAATCGCTTCGCTTTATATACCCTCACGCTGTTCCTCTCCATCTTTGCCAATTATTATATCGGCTTTTTCACCTGTATCTTTGTGCTGCTGCTGTTCATTTGCTATGAAATTTGCTGCTGCAAAAGCGGCAAGCAGTTTTTCCTGGACATTAGTCGGATGGCTCTGTTCTCCATCCTGGCCATCGGCATGACCGCTGTCCTGGAACTGCCGGCGCTGGCTGCCCTGGGACAAACCCAGTCCAGCGTGAACCAGTTCCCTGAGGGCTTCCGGCTGAATATCGCCTCGGAGAACACCTGGAAAGGGCTTTTGGACGCCATGCGGCAGGTGGCCGGAAATATGGGCGGGGGATTGGAACCCACCTTCAAGGAAGGACTTCCCAACCTGTATTGCGGCGTGGGGACGCTGACGCTGGCCTTTCTGATGCTCACCTGCAAAAAGGTTTCTCTGCGGGAGAAGCTGTGCGCGGTGGTACTGCTGCTTTTCTTCATGCTCAGCTTTATCCTGCGGCAGCTGGATTATATCTGGCACGGCTTTCACTTCACAAATATGATCCCCTATCGCTTCAGCTTCCTCTATAGCTTTGTACTGCTGTATATGGCTTATCGGGCATATTTGCTGCGAAACCATTTCCGCAGCTGGCAGATTCTCCTGTCCGCTTTGTTGGTCATCGGCTGCCTGGCCTGTTCCGATCACCGCAGCGAGCCAATTTTCCTGGCCTATAATGGCATTTTTCTGGTTTTCTATCTTTTCGCGCTGTTTTTCTCCCTGCGCAGGACTGCGCCCCCCACGGAAAGCGATCCCCAGGCGCGCCGGGAATTTCTCCTGGCAGGTATCGCCCATCGGAAATTGGCGTCCATGGCGTTTTTAGGGATCATGGCGCTGGAGCTGGTGCTGAATCTGGTGAACTTCGGAGTACACTTTCCCGGAACCAATGTTTCCAACTATCCCAAGGGTACCACCTATGCCGCTTCCATGATCCGCTATATGAAAGAGCGGGAGGAGGATACGCCCTTCTATCGGGCGGAAGTCACGCACTCGCAAACCCTGAACGACGGCGCGCTGAATAACTACAACGGCATCTCCACCTTCACCAGTTCCGCCAACGTGCGGGTGACAGAATTCATGCAGCGGCTGGGCTACGGGGCAAAAAACACCTATAACCGCTACTGCTTTGAGGAGAGTTCTCCGGTGGCCAACCTGTTCCTGGGACTGAAGTATATGCTGGAGCGGGACGGCGCCGCCGCCATGAAAGAAAACAATTATTTCACCGAAATCCACCACTACGGCGACGTCTACCTGCTGGAGAACAATGCCTATCTTCCTCTGGGCTTCCTGGCAAACAGCACCCTGACGGACGTGGATTGGAACAGCAACCGCGACAATTTTACTTTTCAGAATCAGCTGTTCCGCGTCGCTACCGGTGTAACCGAGGATGTGTGGCACTTCTTGCCGGAGAATACCCTGTCCGTCACCGCTGATGGAGGTGCCGTCATCGGCAGCCAGCCCTCCCTGGGAAGCTGCTCCTACACGTGCGCCCAGGAGGCCGGTACGGTGTACTACACCTATACAGCAGACAAAGAGGGACTGCTGTGCATTGATCTCAATCTGTCTGCCCGGAATAGCTACAGCGTCTACAAAAATGGCGCGCTGGTTTTCTCCGAAAGCTACAGCCTGCCCCAGACCCTCTCGGTATGCCAGGTTATCCCCGGCGATCAGATTGAGATCCGTCTGGACTGCACAGCAGACAAAAACGGCAGCATCACCATCCTGGCCGCCGTTGCCGATGAGGAAGTTTTCCGCCGGGGCTACCAGATTCTATCCGCTTCCACCCTGACCCTGACAGATTTCTCCAATACCTATGTCGCAGGCACCATCTCCTGTGACCGGGACGGACTGCTCTACACCTCCATTCCCCAAAATGGAAACTGGCAGGCAGCGGTGGACGGCGTAAACGTGGAAACCATTTTGGTGGGCGACACCATGATTGCCCTGCCTCTCACCGCTGGAGAGCACACGGTGACTCTCTCCTACCACAATACCGCTTTTTCCCTGGGCTGGAAAATCAGCCTGGCCTGTGCCGCCGTGTTCCTGTGGCTGCTTCTTAGCAGCCGCAAAGCCGCGCGGCAGCCGGGGAAATATCAAAAGCCAGAATGATCCAAGCGCCAAAAACCGCCCCTGTAGATTCCCAGGGGCGGTTTCTATTGGGATATATCGGTTATTTCGGCGTTTCCGCGTCGCTTCCCCCGGTCTTTTTTCGGGCAAGCTCCAAAACCTGCGGCATTTTTTCCAAAATACGCCGGTAATTCTCCCGCCGGTGGGGCAGGAGGCATTTGCTGCAATCCTTTACGCCGTTCTCCAAATACACATAGCTGCCTCCGCAGGCGTCCCCCAGCGCATACAGAGGACAATAGCAGAACAGGCAGTTAAAATTCTCCTTATCCTCCCAGGGATGGCATGGAAAAAACTCGCAATCCCGATTTTGATAAAATTCGTAGTTTGCCATTGGGACTCCTTCCTTTGCTTGCAATGCAGCGCCGCTTTGTATATAATATATATTACCAAGATTTCCATAAAAATACAAGGAGGTACTTTTATGAATATCGTCGTGCTGGACGGCAATGCGCTGAATCCCGGCGATCTCAGCTGGGATTGGCTGAAATGCTTCGGCAGCGCCGCCGTCTATCCCAGAACAAGCCCTGAAGAATTGATGGAACGGATTGGCAGCGCCAACATTATCCTGGTAAATAAAACTCCCATCACCCGGGGCGTTATTCAGCGCTGTCCGGCATTGCGGCTCATCTGTGTGCTGGCCACAGGCTACAATGTGGTGGATTGTCAGGCCGCCAGAGAGAAAAATATTCCTGTATGCAACGTACCCGGCTACAGCACTGCCGCTGTGGCGCAGTTCACCTTTGCGCTGCTGTTGGAGCTATGCCACCAGGTGGGACATCACAGCAGTGCCGTTCACCAAGGCCGGTGGACAAGCTGCCCGGATTTCTGTTTCTGGGACACGCCTCAGATGGAATTGGACGGCAAAACCATGGGCATTATCGGCTTCGGCCGGATTGGCAGAGCGGTGGGGCGGATCGCCAAGGCCATGGGCATGGAAGTCATCGCCTATAACCGCTCCCGCTGCCCGGAAGGAGAAGCCATTGGCCGCTATGTGCCGCTGGAGGAATTGCTGGCGCGCAGCGATGTGGTCAGCCTCCACTGCCCTCTCACCGCGCAAACAACCGGACTAATGGGCACGGAAAATATCCAAAAAATGAAGGACGGCGCGATCCTGCTGAACACCGCCCGGGGAGGCATCATCGATGAAGCCGCCGTCGCCCAGGCTCTGCATAGCGGCAAGCTGCGCGGCGCGGCCATGGATGTGGTTTCTCAGGAACCAATCCACGGAGATTCCCTGCTGCTTACCGCGCCTAACTGCATCATCACACCCCATATGGCCTGGGCGCCGGTGGAGACGCGGCAGCGGATCATCCAGATCACCTCCCGCAATATCCAGGCATTCCTGGATGGAAGACCACAAAACGTAGTCAACGGAATCCTATAGATCGCGTATCCCCCTGACGGAAAGCGCGGATACCTTTACTTCAGTGTCTTTTGCCATTTACCGTCTTGGAAGTAGTAGTAAAACTCGCTTAGATTATCGTCCAAAAACACCTTCAGCATATCTAAAAAATCGATGGAAAGCTGCATTTTAGAAAGTTCTTCCAGTTCCATCCAATATACTTCGCCTTCGTCGGAGGCTTTCAGCATTCCTTCAAATTTATTTGTTTTGTAAAGCAGAACGATATATCGGGAGCCATCCTGCTCCGTCCAGTCCTTTATTCCGCATAACTGCGGAGAGGATATGGTCAATCCAGTTTCTTCATATACTTCACGAACGACGGCATCGGCAAAGGATTCCTCCTTTTCAACATGACCGCCAGGGAAAGTGATCCCATTCCACTGGCCATCAATTTTGTCCAGTACCAGTACACGATTGTCTTGATAAACCATGCACATATTGGTTAGCGTTACAGTTTGTGTCCGATCCATGCAAAAACCTCTAATGACCAACCGCATCCAGCTCAGGCTGGATGCGGTTGGTTTGTTCTTCCTGATTTAGTTCAGAATCATATCGTACTGGATGGAGCTGACCAGGCCGTCGGTAAGGATGACGGTGAGCTTCGTCTCTCCCTTGGTCACGATATAGGCATTGGAACCATTGTAACTATCCGCGCCATAGGCCTCTTCTACCTCTGCCTGGGTTGCGCCGATATAGATCCCCTCCTGAGTGGAAACGCTGTCGTCTGCGAACCAGAAGCCGAACACATAGTCCTGATCTTCGCCAGGGTAGGTGTTCATGTAGAAACTGCCGAAGTAGTAGGTCTTGTCCAGGCCGTCAAAGGCGCAGCTGGCCTCCTCCGTGTAGCTCTTTGGCTCGCCCAGTGCTTCCAGAATGGGTGCAGCAGGGGCGTTGATGGCGATGGTGGCGCCATTATAGGTGAAGCTGAAGCCGTCGCTAGCTTCCCCGGCAGTGGGCTGGGAAGGATCCTGCTGACCATTCGTGGATACGGGAGCGTTGGTGCTGGGGGCCGTCCCCTTGTTCTCGTCGGCGCCGCAGGCGGCCAGGGCGAACACCAGGCACAAGGCCAGCAGCAGGGCAATGATTTTCTTCATGATGATTACTCCTTATGATTTATGATTGTGTATTGGCAGATTCCAGCGTCTGCTTGCGCTCTTGATAGGTTTTTACTTTTTCAGACCAGTCCGCAGCGATCTGGCTCTCGCCCCGCCGATCCGGCACACCGCACTGCTCCGCAAGGATCTCGCCAAAATAGCGGGAGAGTTTTTCCGCGCCGTAAACATTCAGGTGCAGGCCGGTATCATAGGTGTCGGTGTTCCAATCGATGCCGATCTCTTCCTGATAATCCAGGAAGTTGATGTACAGCAGGCCGTGCGCCTGTGCATATTCCTCGATCTGCTGATCCCATTCGTCCCACCACACCGGCGACAGCGTAGGCGCTTTTATCAGCACCAGTTCCGTGCCGTATTGCTGGCACAGCGCCACCATCTTGTCCAGATAATCCCAGCTGGTCTGGCCGAAGCTGTAATCCACCAGGGGGCGCTCCACGTGCTCGTCCGTGACGGGCTTCACTCCCACCTGCATGAGATAGCCATTGTCGGAAATCTGGTCTTTTTGGAAGAGATAGGTGAAGTCATCCTGGGTCAGTTGAGACCAGCGGTCATGGTAGCGCAGGATGGGGAACAGGTAAGTGAACATACTCTGCCACTGCGCCTCTTCCTCCGTCATAGACGCCAAAATGGAATTCCATTTGGAGGAAGACCAGCGCATCCCATCCAGATTCATACGGTTATATGCCTCCCGCTGAGTAGAACTGCCGGTGGCGGCGTTGGTGTCGTACTTCATGGAGAGGACATTGAATACCATCACCTTGGGCGTTTCATACCGAAAAGTCTCCTCCATCAGGTAATAAGACTGCCAGATAAGCTGCTGGGGACCACCCCGGATATAGGAGGTGATGCCGTACTCTTCCCAAAGGGTAATGGGAGAAAAGTTTTCATACACCTCGCAGTCGCCCACGAAGATCACATCGTTGTTGCCGGCGTTATCATAGTATTCCCCGGTCAGCGCGCCATCTCGGCTTACGTCCATGTACTTAGGCATCAAAAGCAGCTGCAGGAACCAGAGCACCGCCAGGCAAAGGCACAGCGTCACCGCAAGGGTCACAATTCGTTTCTTCTTCACGGCTGCCTCCTAGAACTGGTTGTAGATAAAGTTGCTCGCGTTATAACCGATCCCATAGCTGCCCATGAGCAGCACCACCAGAAACAGCGCGAAAAGCAGAATGTACCGCACCGCCGCAGGCTTGCTCCACAGCAGCTCCCGGACGCTCCCTTTCTTCTCCTGCACCAAGCTTACGGAGAAGATGAGCACCACGCCCGCCAATAGAATACCGTAGTCCAGGGCGGTAAGCCCCAGGTTCATCATTGTGCCGTCCCACAGGATAGAGAAATTAAAGGTGGTAAACAGACTACCCACCCGGCCGAAATAGTCCCCTACGTTGGGGAACAGATCACAGGCACGGATAAAGTTCATCAGCACAAACATCCGCAGCATTTCAAAGGCACCGTACCAGGCCTTTTCCTTCAGATGGAAGCGGCCGTGGAACTTCTCATATAGGGGCGTCAGTTCCTCTGAGAGGACGATAAAGAAGCAGTTGAGCATCCCCCACACCACAAAGTTAGGCGTCAGACCATGCCAGATACCTGTGACGAACCAGGTGGCAATGGAGGCAATGTACACCGGCAGCCGCCGGCCAAAATTACCCAATTTTTGCTTAGCGGATTTGCTTAGCTTCAGCATGGGAGCGCTCACCGAAATGGGATAGAAAATATAATCCTTCATCCATTCGCCCAGGGTGCGGTGCCACCGCCTCCAGTACTCCGCAATATTTTTGGAGAAGAACGGGCGGATAAAATTCTCCGGCAGCTGGATACCCAAAGCCTGCGCCAGACCGATGGTGATGTCGATGCCGCCGGTAAAATCTCCGTAGATCTGCGCCGCGTAGAATAACCCCAGCAGCGCAAAGCCCACGCCGGTGAACTCGTCTCCTTTGAGCGCCACCACCGCCACGGCAATCCGGTCGGCAATGACCATTTTCTTGAAGTAGCCCCACAGCATTCTTTGGAGGCCAAAGGACACCTGTTTCCCGTCAAAATCATGCGGCTGATACAGCGTGGGGGCAACCTGCCCGAATTTACTGATAGGTCCTTGGATCAGCTGGGGAAAGAAGGACACGAACAGCGCCAGCCGGAAAAAATTCTTCTCCGCTTTTGCCGTTCCCCGGTACACATCCACCACATAGCCCATGGACTGGAACATATAGAAAGAAATGCCCATGGGCAGCCCCACAGTGAGGAAGGAGAGTCCGCTCTCTTGGAACATGGTGCGGAATGGATCAATGATCAACCCTTTACACACGGCCAGTACGGCGAAGTTCACCGCCAGGCAGAGTACCATCCACACCCGGTTTCCCTTTTTCACCTGCGCCTTATAGCCTTTTCGCTCCTCCCGGGAGAGTTCGCCCTTATGGGCAGCCAGATAGGCGTCCTGTTTTGCCAGCCTGCTTCCCATAAGATTGGCAGCAGCATAGGTGGTAACAGTGGTGAGCAGGATGAAAAACAGGTATTCCACCCCCGCCCAGATATAAAAGAAATAGCTTGCTGCCAGCAGCAGTATCCACTGCCCCCGCTTCGGGATCAGATAGTATAGGAGCAGTACCGCCGCTGCAAACAGCAGGAAGCCAAAGGACGTAAACTGCATAATATCCTCACAAAGCGCCGCTTATTCGTCCTGCAGCTTCTCGATCAAGGCATAGAGCGCCTTGGCGGAGTTGAAGTTCTCCGGGAGCAGCTCCTCGGCGGGAATGGCCACATCGTATTCCGCGTCGATTTCGGCCACCAGGGTAACAATGTCGAAAGAGTCCAGAATCTTATCGTCGATCAGGTGGTCGGCAGCTGCAAAATCCACCTCGGGGTGCAGCTCCTGCAAAATGTTCAGCAATGCTTCCATGGGAATATCTCCTTTTGTAATTGATTAGATTTTATTTTCCTCGTACCACTGCTTCAGCAGCTTCCGGTCGATTTTTCCGTTCAAACTCAGGGGTAGCGCGTCCAGCTGCTTTACCTGGCTGGGCACCATATAACGGGGAAATTTCTCTTTTAGGTACGCTGTTAACTCCAGCGCAGAAATATCCCCCTCATAGTAGAGGGCGATTTTCTTTTTCACACCGTCGAACACGCAGCAGGCTCGGCGCACCGTATCCAGCTTGTCTACAATGGCCTCGATCTCTCCCAGTTCGATGCGGTGCCCCATGTGCTTTACCTGGAAGTCCTTCCGGGATACGAACACCAATTCGCCCCGCGCATTGTACTTGGCCAGATCACCGGTGCGGTAAATGATCTCCGGGTAGCACTTGTTCAGAGGATTCTGTACAAAGACCTCGCTGGTTTTTTCCGGGTTGCAGTAGTATCCCAGTGTCACGCCGGTGCCTCGGACGCAGATCTCTCCCTGCTCCCCCAGGGGCGGTTCACGGTCATTCTCATCCAGCAGGATGATTTCCGTATTGGGGAAAGCAAAGCCAATGGGCAGCGTTTCCTCCAGGGAGAATTCCCGATCCACCTCATAGTAGGTGCATACGCCGGTGATCTCCGTAGGCCCATATAAGTTCACAAACCGGGCATGGGGCAGCGCGGCGCGCCAGATTTGATACTGCTTGATGGGAAATACCTCGCCGCCGAAGCCGATGGTGTGCAGGAATTCCGGCTTCACCTTTTCAAACGCCCGAAAGGCGGAGACCATGGTCAGCGCCGATACCACCCAGCAGATGGTATTGATACGGTAGCGGTTCAGGAACTCCACCAGCTTCACCGGGAACATAAACAGCTGCTTGGGAATGAAATAAGTGGTGGCGCCGCACTGGATGGTGGGATATACCTCTTTCATGCTGGCATCGAAATACAGCGGAGTCTGACTGCCGAACACTGTGCCCTCATTGAAGCGCATAATCTCGGTCAGGTGCTCAATATAGTCGATGACCGAGCGGTGGCAGGCCACCACGCCCTTGGGTACGCCGGTAGAGCCGGAGGTAAACATGATATACACCGGATCTGTGTCCAGCTGCTTGGCACGAACGAGAGAAAGCGCCGCCGCGTCCTCCGGCTCTTCACAGATCTCCTCATAGGTATAGATCTTGCCGTGGTAATCAAATTCCTCAGCGATGGCACGGGTGCTTTCGTCACAGATAATGGCGGCGGGCTGGAGCGTCTCAAAAATCAGCTCCATCCGATGCCGGGGCATCTCCTCATCCAAAGGAACGTAGGCGTTGCCTGCGTAAATTGCTCCGAAGAAAGCCGCCGGGGTTTTCGGCCCCTTGGCCATAAACACCACCACAGGCTTTTTATAGATGCCATCCCGGTACAGGCGGGTGCCAACGCTTCTGGCTTGCTGGGAAAGTTCCTGGAAAGTCAGTCCCATTTCCTCGCTGGCATAGGAGAGTTTATCTGGAACGCGGAGTACCGTCCGCTCCAGGTATTGCAATACGTTGGTCAGCATTCTGATCCCTCGCCTTTCCTTATTCTTCCGGCGTAGCCGGATACAGGGATTTATCCCGGTTGAAGCAATTCCGGTAGCCAGCAGAGAACGCATCCATGTAGGCGTCCGTCACCAGACAGAAATCACCGCCGCCGATACGGGGCGTGGCGTCATAGTGATACCAGGTTTCGCCGCCGTCTACGCTCACCAGGCTCCAGTAGTGCATACTGTCGCCAGGGAAATTCTTCACCTTTACCACATCGATGTTGGGAATTCCCAGCCGTTCCATCATCAGCTTGCACAGTGAAAAATAGTTGTAGCAGTCGCCATAGCGCCGCTTCATCATCCAGTAAGCCGCCTGGGGCCAATCCCGCTCCTCAGGGTCGGCGTTGTAGCTCATGTTCTGGCGTATCCATTTGTACACGGCCTCCGCCTGCTCCCGGGTAGTCATCTCCGGTGTAATGATCTCCTCCAGGATCTCATCCGCCATGGCATAAATGGTTTCCAGATCCACAAAATCCTCTTCCTTTTCGTGCACCTCCAGCTCGGCGGTTACCTTCGTGGTATTCCCTGCCGCGTCCGTGGCGATATACACGATCTCATAGGTGCCCGCAGCAGAGAGATCCGCCTGACTGCTGTCCACCTCCAGAGTGGGGTTTGTATCCTTATCGTCCGTTACTGTCACGCCGCTGCGATAGGAAACAGTATCCCCCACATACATAACAATATCCTTCACGCCGGTAATCACCGGCGCCTGGGTATCTGGAATTAACTCCAGCGCCGCAGGCAATTCGGTGGTATTGCCGCTGGTATCAGTAAGCAGCAGCGTGACCGTTTGCTCTCCAGCCTGATCCGGCACAGGAGCTATGCCAAAAGACACCGCCACCTCCGTCACATCCTGACATTCCACCAGAAAATCCTCTGCCTGGGGCAGCTCTTCCCAGAGGTACTGGGAGATATCCCGCGTAACGCCCGCAGGCGCCGTGGTATCCACCACATGGATCACCGCTGGATATTCTCTCCTGCGGTATTGGAGGGTTATGTTGTAATCGCCGGGGAAGGACATCATATTTTCCGGAAGCGCCTCCGCAAAGACCGCCTCTGCGCCCTGATCCTCCGCCAGAAAGTCCGCTGCCTGCGGCAAGGCTTCCCCGGCCTCCACCGTCAGTTCCCGCAGGACATTCTTAGCATCCCGCACTGTCAGAAAAAACAGCACGGCGGCCACGCACAGGACGACCGTCACCACTGCCGCCAGTGCGATCCACAGCGCCCGTTTTGCACTTGGTTTTTTTACATCCACAGCTTGTTCCATATCAAAGCCCCCCTTTCCCCGGACACGCCCGGGAGAAAAGCACGATATGTCGTATATTATAGCACCACCTCCTCTAATTTTCTACCCCTTTCGAATAAATTCTGAAAAACTTAAAAATTGCGCCTGCCGGACACCGGCTCGGCGCAAACAAGAAGGATTTTTCAGGAAAGTCCAGAGATTCGGGAATAATCTAAGCGCCCTGCGCGGTTAGGCGCAGGGCGCTTTGTCTCCAATAACGGGGAAGGAATCAATAGAACTTTCTCTTGTTCTTACGGGCAGCTTCGGACTTCTGCTTCCGCTTCAGGCTGGGGCTGACATAGTGCTCGCGCTTCTTGACCTCCGCGATCACGCCCTCCTTGGCGCAGCTCCGCTTAAACCGGCGCAGAGCGCTCTCCAGAGATTCGTTCTCCTTGATGCGAATTTCAGACATTGTTTTCCCTCCCTCCGATGGCATCCGGCTCATTCCAGGATGCATTCAGGGCCATATCGGCTTGACTATTATATGCAAAAACACGCCCCTTGTCAAGGATGTTTTTTGTTTTTTGGAAAAAACAATCCGGCTTTGTCAAAATTGGGCGGCACCTGACCTGCCAACAGTACCGTATTCGCATCTCCGGAAATTGTCAGGCGTGTTTTCGCATTGCGCCCAAACGTATTCCCAGCGGCGCTTAAAGCCACTGGGAGTACGCCCTCACTTTACGATCAGATTCACCAGCTTATTCTTGACAACGATGGTCTTGACCACTTTGCCCGGCTGCTTTTCCAGGAAGCGAGCAATTTTCTCCTCCGCCAAGGCGGCGGCAACCACCGCGTCGTTGTCCAGGTCGGACTCCACCAGTACCGTTCCCCGGAGTTTGCCGTTTACCTGCACCGCCATGGTAATCTCGGAATCCCGGCACTTCTCCTCGCTGTAGGCAGGCCACTCCGATACGGAGCAGATTCCTGGGAAGCCCTTCATCTCCCACAGCTCATCGCAGATATGGGGAGCAAAGGGGGACAGCAGCGCCAGGAAAGTCTTCAGTTCTGCCCGGTTGCAGCCCTTGTCGCTGAACTGATTCATCATGGCCATCAGCGCGGCAATCGCGGTATTGGGCTTCAGGCTGTCGATATCCTCCGTCACCTTCTTAATGGTCTTGTGCATGGCACTCATATTGGCATGGCTGTACTCCGCAGCATCATCCGCCACGTTTTCCGCCATAACCCAAACTCGATCCAGGAAGCGCTTACAGCCCTTCACCGCTTTGGGCGACCAGGTAGCCGCTTTTTCAAAATCGCCAATGAACATGACATACAGACGCATAGTGTCCGCGCCGTACTCCCGGATTACATCGTCCGGGTTCACCACATTGCCCAAGCTCTTGGACATCTTCACCGCAGGGCGCAGCGCGTCGGAGCCATACTTGGCAATCATGGCGTCCTGCTCTTCTTTGGTTTCGAAATTGCCCACATAGTGGGGATTCTGCCCCAGGATCATGCCGTGGCTGGTGCGCTTGGCATACGGCTCCTTGGTGGGTACCACGCCGATATCATAGAGGAACTTGTGCCAGAAGCGGGAATAGAGCAGGTGCAGCGTGGTGTGCTCCATGCCCCCGTTGTACCAGTCCACCGGGCTCCAATATTCCAATGCCTCCCTGGAGGCCAAAGCCTCGTCATTGTGGGGATCCATGTACCGCAGGTAATACCAGGAGGAGCCAGCCCACTGGGGCATGGTATCCGTCTCACGCTTGGCGGGGCCGCCGCAGCAGGGGCAGGTGGTGTTCACCCACTCCGCAATGGCGGACAGGGGGCTCTCCCCATCATCGGTGGGCTCATAGCTTTCCACGTCCGGCAGCAGCAAAGGAAGCTGGCTCTCCGGCAGAGGGACGGTGCCGCACTTGGGGCAGTGGACAATGGGGATCGGCTCGCCCCAATAGCGCTGACGGGAGAATACCCAGTCCCGCAGCTTAAAATTGGTCTTGGCGCTGCCGATTCCCTGCTCCTCCAGCCACTTGGTAACGGCAGGAATGGCCTCTTTCACAGTGAGTCCATTCAGGAAACCGGAATTCACCAGAATGCCGGTATCATCCTTCAGAGTAAACGCGGCTTCCTCCACATTGCCGCCGGAGACTACCTCCACGATCTCGCAGCCGAAAGCCTTGGCAAACGCCCAGTCCCGGTCATCATGGGCAGGCACGGCCATAATAGCGCCCGTGCCATAGGTGGCAAGCACATAATCGGAAATGAAGATAGGGATCTCCTTTCCGTTCACAGGGTTGATTCCCCGGACGCCCTCCAGCTTCACGCCGGTTTTTTCCTTGTTCAGCTCCGTGCGCTCCAGGTCGGACTTCATGGCGGCGGCAGCCTGATATGCCTTGACCGCATCCGCGTTTTCCAGCTTGTCCATCCACTTCTTCACCAGTGCGTGCTCCGGAGAGAGCACCATATAAGTAGCGCCGAACAAGGTATCCGGGCGGGTGGTATAGATCAGGATGTCATCCCCCAGGGTAGAGCGGAATGTGACTTCCGCGCCGTGGGAACGGCCGATCCAGTTGGTCTGCTGTGCCTTCACCCGATCGATAAAGTCCAGCCCCTCCAGATCGTCAATGAGCCGGTCGGCGTACTTTGTAATGCGCAGCATCCACTGGCTCTTCTCCTTGCGGATCACCGGCGCGCCGCAGCGCTCGCACACGCCCTCCACCACTTCTTCGTTGGCCAGCACGCACTTGCAGTGGGTGCACCAGTTCACGGGCATTTTTGCCTTATAGGCCAATCCCTTGTGGTAGAGCTGCAAAAAAATCCACTGCGTCCACTTAAAATACTTGGGGTCTGTCGTGTTGATCTCCCGATCCCAGTCAAAGCTGTAACCCAGCGCCTTCAGCTGCCTGCGGAAGTTTTTGATATTATTTTCCGTAACTACCCTGGGATGAATGTGGTGCTCAATGGCGTAGTTTTCCGTGGGCAGGCCGAAAGCGTCGTAGCCCATGGGAAAAAGCACGTTCATCCCCGCCATGCGCTTCTTCCGGGCGATAATGTCCATGGCCGTATAAGGGCGGGGATGTCCCACGTGCAGTCCCGCGCCGGAGGGATACGGAAATTCCACCAGCGCATAGAATTTCTCTTTTTCACCGCCGTTTTCTGCGGCATAGAGCTTCTTTTCTTCCCAGATCTTCTGCCATTTTTTCTCAATGGCGGTAAATTCATAATTCATTTTCTATGAAACCTCACTTACATCCCGTCGTCCAGGATAATCTCTTTCAAATCCACCTGCTCCGCATCCGCCCAGAGCCGCTCCAGATCATAGAACTGCCGGGCGTCCTCGGTGAATACATGGATTACAAGACAGCCGAAATCCAGCAATTCCCAGGTATTGCCCCGGTGGCCTTCCCGCCCCATGGGCTTCTCCCCTGCCTCCTCCAGAGCAAACTCCGCATAGTCGCACAAGGTGCGCACATGGGTGTTAGAGGTGCCGGTGCAAATCAGAAAATAATCCGCCAGGCTGGAGACACGGTCAATCTTCAGCAGCTTAATATCCCTGCCTTTTTTGCTGTCCAGTGCTTTTGTGGCGATGAGCGCCAGTTCCTTCGCTGTCTTCATGTATATTTTCCTTTCTGTCCAACGGGGCTTACACCCCAAGTTCTTGTAAAAACGCCAGCGCCTGCTGGGATTCCGGCGCGATCTCCCGACCCTGCTCCCGCAGCATATCCAGAGTCATTTCCAGACCCATTTTCAGCGCCTTGTCAATGTCCTGCCAAGCGGTCTCCCGAAGCGCCTCCACCCCCGGGAAATTCCGGTTTGGCTCCATATAATCCGCCACATACAGAATTTTTTCCAGCAGATTCATATGCGCTTTCCCCGTAGTATGGGAGCGGATGGCAGCCACCACCGCCTGATTCTCCCCGAAGATCCGTTCCGCTACCAGGCTGCCGGTCAGCGCGTGCAGCGTTTTGGGATTCTTCTGGGAAAAGGTATCTAATATCGTACCATAGGAGGCGCATAATGTCAATTGCAGCGAACCGTCCAGCGCCTTCGTGACGTCATGAAGTAAACCTGCTCGCGCCGCGTCCGTTTCATCCGCGCCATAGCGTCTTGCCAGCGCTGCCGCAGTATCCCGGCAGCCCAGCACGTGCGCCACCCGGTTAGGTTTCAGCAGGCCGCACACCACTTTTTCCAGCTGCTCCATCGGAAGCCTTCGATAATCCGCTCCGGCTCCGTAGAGCCGCTCCTTTTGGATATAAGCGGATACCTCCGGGTGCAGGAATGCATCGCCGCACTGAAAGGCAATGAGCCGCCGCA
This sequence comes from Candidatus Faecousia intestinigallinarum, assembly GCA_018715805.1. Classification (GTDB taxonomy): domain Bacteria; phylum Bacillota; class Clostridia; order Oscillospirales; family Oscillospiraceae; genus Faecousia; species Faecousia intestinigallinarum. Next base: position 20,536 of record DVKX01000081.1, read on the forward strand.
GATCGGTGGAGGAAATTTCCAGCACCGTATTTTTCACCAGCGTCACTTTCGCTCCCCGGGCTTCCCATGCGGCCTTTTGCCTGGCTACCGCCTCCGCTTCTCCCGGTTCTCCCCGGTAGAGCACCGCCAGCGCGGCACAGCGCGCAATGCGCTCCGGCTCCTTCCAGCTGTCAAAGGATAAAAACATATCCGTACCCATGAGCAGGTAGCGCTCCGCCTCCGGGTATTGCTCCTGGAGCTGCTCCACCGTTTCATAAGTATAGCTTTTTCCCTGCCGCCGGATCTCCAGATCCAAAACCTCCGTATTCTCCATCTCCCGAGACGCCAGCTGGAGCATTTCCAGCCGCTGCCCAGGACTGGCGGAGTCTGCCGGCATGGCTTTATGGGGCGCGATGCAGCCCGGGATCAGCAGCAGCCTGTCCAGATGCAGCGCCGCCTGGGCAGATTTCGCCCCTTGGATATGTCCCAAATGCGGCGGATTAAATGTTCCGCCGTAAATTCCGATCCGCTCCATAGCGCCCTCCTTTATCGTTTTCCTCAGCCCTTGCGCAGCTGCTTTTCCCGCTCTCGTTCGATGGCACGCTCAATGGCCTGCTGACGGAAATAGGCGTTGCGCTGCTCCCGCTGGGCCTGCGCCGCGTGGCGGCGGGCGCGCTGTCCCTTGCGCACCGGATCCGCCTTGGCAGCGGAAAGCGTCTTCCGTTTTGCCCGTCCGGTCATATTCCGTTCTTCCTGCTTCTTTTCGCTAAAACGGTATATTACAAATTTCGTGCCGATTACCGCCACGCCCTCTGCGCCGGTAGACTGGCACAACGCGTCGCATACCTCTCTGGGGGTCATCAAAGCGCCCTCCAGCACCTTGCCTTTTACCAGTTCCCGGGCAGTGAGTTGGTTTTCCGCTTCCGCCACCACCGCTTCGGTAACGCCGCCTTTGCCCACCATCAAGGTAGTCTCCAGCGTATTGGCTTGGGAACGCAGCGCCGCCCGCTCTTTACTTGTCAGCATAGCCCGCCTCCTTCATTTTTTCGTACAGCCTTCTCAGCGCTACAGCGCGATGAGAAACCTGATTCTTCTCCTCTGGGGTCACTTCCGCCAGGGTTTTGCCATAAGGCGGATAGTAGAAAATGGGGTCATAGCCAAATCCGCCGTTTCCCGCCGGCGCGCGCAGCAGTTCTCCCTGGATCTCTCCCCGTGCCTGGATGGTTTCCCCCTCCGGCGTCACCAGAGTAATGACGCAGACAAACTGCGCCTGCCGCTGCCCGTCTGGCACGTTTTCCGTATTTTTCAGCAGCAGCTGCAATCTTCCCCAATCGTCCAGGGAATCGTCGAAGCCGTAGCGAGCGGAGTATACCCCCGGCTCCCCGTTCAGCGCGTCCACCGCGATGCCGGAGTCGTCCGCCAGAGCAGGAAGCCCCGTGGCTTTCATCACCGCCTCCGCCTTCAGAAAAGAGTTTTCTTCGAACGTGGCGCCGGTTTCCTCCACGTCGATGTCCACGCCCAGCTCTGATTCCAAAACCAGCTGGATATCCAGCTTTTCCATGATCTTTCCGATCTCTAGCAGCTTATGCTTGTTTTTGCTTGCCAATACAACCTTCATATTTATAATAGCGCCTCCACAAATTCCCGGGGCTGGAACGCCATGAGATCCTCCGCCTGTTCGCCCACGCCCACCAACTTCACGGGAATCTGCAGGCTGTCCGCCACGGCGATGACGATGCCGCCCTTGGCTGTGCCGTCCAGCTTGGTCAGGGCAATGGCCGTGACGCCGGCGATCTCCTTAAACTGTTTTGCCTGGATCAGACCATTCTGGCCGGTGGTGCCGTCCAGCACCAGCAGCACCTCCTGAGCCGCCTCCGGCAGCTCTCGATTCACGATCCGGCTGATTTTGTTTAATTCGTTCATCAGATTCTGCTTGTTGTGCAGCCGCCCGGCAGTATCGATGAGAACCACGTCCACGCCCCGCGCCTTCGCCGCCTGGATGCCATCGTACACCACGGAGGCGGGGTCCGCCCCCTCGTGCTGCCGGACAATGCTCGCCCCGGCGCGGCCTGCCCAGATCTCCAGCTGGTCGGCGGCCGCCGCCCGGAAGGTATCCCCCGCGATCAGCAGCACTTTCTTTCCCTCCCGGGTGAAGCGGGCGGCCAGCTTGCCGATGGTGGTGGTCTTGCCTACGCCGTTCACGCCAATTACCAGAATCACCGACGGCTTGGTGGACAGGTTCAGCTCCAGATCGCCCACCTGCAGCATATCCGCCAGAATATCCTTCAGCGCCTCTTTGGCCTCCTCCGGTGTTTTAAGGCGGCGCTCCCGAACCGACTTGCGCAGCCGTTCCACCGCTTTGGTGGACGTCTCCACCCCCAGATCCGCCAGAATCAGGCTCTCCTCCAATTCCTCATAGAAATCATCGTCCAGCTCGCTGAAACCGGAAAACACCTCGCCCAGAGTAGCGCCCAGCGCGTCGCGGGTCTTGGCCAGCCCCGCCTTGATCTTATCAAAGAAACCCATGATTCTCCTCCGTTTATTCCATGATGCCCAAATACTGCTCCATTTGATTCAAGTCCAGCCGCAGCAGCTTGGAAATGCCCTGCTCCTGCATGGTCACACCGTAAAGCACATCCGAGGCCTCCATGGTGCCCCGCCGGTGGGTGATGACGATAAACTGGGTCTTTTCGCTCAGATTCCGCAGATAGTTGGCAAACCGCTCTACATTTCGGTCGTCCAGCGCCGCGTCGATCTCATCCAGCATACAAAACGGCGTTGGCCGTACTTTCAAAATGGCGAAATACAGCGCGATGGCGACAAACGCCTTTTCGCCGCCGGAAAGCAGGGTGATGGTCTTTACCTGTTTTCCCGGAGGCTGCACCCGGATCTCAATGCCGCAGGTCAGCGGCTCGCCGGGATCCTCCAATATCAGCTGCCCCTTGCCGCCGCCGAACATCTCCGCAAAGGTTTTCCCGAAATATTCGTCAATTTTCCGAAATTCTGTGACAAAAATCCCGGTCATCTCCTGGGTGATGCTGCGAATAACGCTTTCCAATTCCCGTTTGGCAGTAAGCACATCGTCCCGCTGGCTGGATAAATACTGATACCGCTCGTTGACACGGGCATACTCCTCAATGGCTCCTAAATTGGGGGTGCCCAGGGCGGTGATGCTCCGTTTCAATTCCCCAATCCGCCGGTTTCCCATGGCCACAGATTCAATATTTCCCTTTTTCTCCTCAGCAGTGCCAGGTGTCAGGCCATAGTTATCCCACAGCCGGTCAATGATCTGCTTTTCTTCCATCTGCGCCGCCTGCCTCTTCTGCTCCAGCAGAGCGCAGGCTCGCTCCATATTCAAAATATCCTTATTCTTCTCCTGGGTCTGCCGCTCGCAGAGGGTCTTATCCGCCTCTGTCTGCAGCCGCTGCGCCAGCAGAGATTCCATCTCCCTCCGCAGCTCTTGCAGCATTCCCGTATTTTCTTCCCGCTGCCCGCGCAGCTCCTCCATCTGTGCCAGCAGGCGCGCCGTTTCCTCCTGAATGGCCTGGGAAAGCTGCCGCTTTCTGTCCCGGTCGCCCTCCATGCTGCTGCGCAGTCGCTGCAGATCCGCGATGTGGGTGCGCGCCGTTTCCGCTTCGGCCAGCAGCGCCGCCTCCTGGGTTTTCAACGCGGTCAAGCTGTCTGTGATATATCCAGAGCGCTCTGCAGTTTCCGATTGACTGCCGTCCAGCTGCCGCAGCGCCTGGCGGGTCTGCTGCAGTTCCCCATCGAAGATTTGTTTTTTCGCCGTTTGCGCCGCCAGGCGCTCCCGGTCTGCTGTCCGACGCTTTTCCAGGGATGCTTTCTCTGCCGCAGCTGCCGTTTGCGCGTCCAATATGGTCTGCAGCAGAATTTCATGCTGCTTCACCTGCCCCTGCAGGAGCAGGACCCGATCCTGGGCTTCCCGCAGCTGCTCTGCGGCAGTCGTTCGCTGGAACGCTACCTCGTCCACGCTTCGCTGTGCCTCCCGCAGATCCAGGCGTATCTGCTCCGCCTGCGCCGTCAGGTCTTTCTGGCGAGCGGTCAGCTTTTCCAGTTCATTGGCACGGGAGAGGATGCCCGCCTCTTTGTTCACCGCGCCGCCGCTCATGGAGCCGCCCGGATTCACCACCTGACCGTCCAAGGTAACAATCTTGAACCGATGGCCGAATTTTCCTGCCATGGCAATGGCGGCATCCATATCCTCCACAATGACGATGCGCCCCAAAAGGTTTTCCACAATCGGCCGGTACTCCTCCCGGCAGGTCACAAGCTTCGAGGCAATCTCCACAAACCCCCGGCACCGCTCCAAACCTTGTTCCGACAGTGCTTTGCCGCGAATGACCGACAGGGGCAGGAATGTGGCGCGTCCAGCACCTGTACGTTTCAAAAAGGCAATTGCCGCCTTGCCGTCCAGCTCCGTACCTACCACGATTTGCTGCATGGCGCCCCCAAGCGCGATCTCCACCGCCACGGTATAGGCGTCCTCTGTGCGGATCAAATGGGATACCGGGCCATGGACGCCCGACAGCCGGCCGGCACGGGATTGCTGCATTACCTGACGGACAGATTTCTGAAGACCTTCAAAGTCCCGCTCCATGGCCTGAAATACCTGCGCTTTTGCCCGAACGCTCTCCAGCTGACTGGTAATTTCCCGAGCGGTATGATCCAGCTCATCCCGGCGCTTCGTCCGTGCAGAAAGCCGCAGCTCATAACCGGAAATCGTATTCTGCGCGGCGGTGACTTCCTCTCCCGCCGCCCGCAAGGCATCCCCGGCCTGCTTCAGGTCGTTTCTGGCGCCGTTCTCTCGCTGTTCCGCCGCCGCCATGTCTTCCTCCAGCTGCGCGCTGCGCTGGGCGTTTTCCGTCAGCACCGCCTCCAGGCTCCGCTGCTCCGCCTCCAGCGCGGCAATATCCGAGGACAGCCGCGTTTCTTTCGCCCGCAGCTCCAGGTATTGCCGCTGCAAGCCCTGGGCATTGGCCGTCATGGCTGCCAGTTCCTGCTCCAACGCAGAGATGCCGCTCCGCTTCTCCTCCAGGCTGGCGGTGATTTCCGCCACCCGATCCTCTGCCTGCCGCATCTGGGCGGCAATGCCGCCCCTGCGGTCATCCTCCGCCTGGCACTCCTGTGCAATACGCGCCAGGTTTTCCCGGTTGTTATCCACTTGGCTTTGCAGCACTGCCAGCTGCCCTTCCAGCTGCTGGCCGGCGGCCTCCTGCATATTCACCTTTTCCCGGATCGTCTCCACCTGGCCGTCCTTGCGCCGCAGTTCCTCTCCCAGTTCCTCCGCCCGGACATAGTGCTTGTCCAAGTCCTCATGCGCCTGCTGGAGCACGAAGGCTGCGGAGGTATAGTCCTCCTGGGCTTTTTTCGCCGATTCAGAGAGCTTGGCCAGCATTTGCAGCCAAACAGCCACCTCCACCCCCTGAAGCTCGTCCTTCAGACTCAGGTATTTTTTTGCCTTTTCCGACTGCGCCCACAGCGGCTCCACCTGCATCTCCAATTCGGAGACCTTGTCGCCGATACGCGTCAGATTATCCTCTGTAGCGGCTAGCTTCCGCTCTGTCTCCTCTTTTCGGTGGCGATACTTGGAAATGCCGGCCGCCTCCTCAAAAATCTCCCGCCGATCCGCGCTTTTCAGAGACAATATCTCGTCAATGCGCCCCTGGCCGATGTTGGAGTAGCCCTCTCGTCCCAAGCCGGTATCCATAAACAGCTCATGGATGTCCCGCAGTCTGGCGGATTGCCGGTTGATATAGTATTCACTGTCCCCGGAGCGGTAATACCGCCGGGTGATCATCACCTCATCCGCGTCATACAAAAGCGCCCTGTCCTGATTGTCCAAGGTCAGCGTGGCCTCCGCAAAACCCACCGCCGCGCGCTTTTGGGTGCCTCCGAAGATCACATCCTCCATTTTCGCGCCCCGGAGGGTCTTGGTGCTCTGCTCGCCCATCACCCAGAGAATGGCGTCGGAAATATTTGATTTGCCGGAGCCGTTGGGCCCGACGATGGCAGTGATGTCGTCGCCGAACCGGATCAGCGTCCTGTCCGGAAAGGATTTGAACCCCTGCACTTCCAACGATTTCAAGTACATATACTCACCTGTCGCTTTGGATCATCCATTTCTTGCCCCAGGGCAGAAAACGGGCATATTAAAAAGTATTTTATCACACCGGCTTCTCTTTTTCAAGATTCTTCCTGCGCTGCCCGGAGATTTCGTTAGAAAAATCAGCAAAAGAAGCCCCGAACCCATTCGGTTCGGGGCTTCGCTTATTCCTCTGCCAGTCCGCGCGCCAGGCGCATGGCAATCTCCGCACAGCGGTGCGCCGCCACAGACTCAAAGGCCGCGTATTCCATCTCCACGGATTCATCCGCCTTGTCGGAGATGGCGCGGATGATCACAAAGGGCACACCGTTGCGGTAGGCCGCTTGGGCAATGGCTGCTCCCTCCATCTCCGTGCACAGCGCCTGTGTCACGGCGACAATATGCTCCTTCAGCCCTCGATCGGCTACAAATTGATCGCCGGTGGCTACCCGCCCCACATGGTTGCGTCCGGGGCTCACCGCCTCCGCCGCCGCGAAGGCGCTGCCCAGCAGCCCCTCGTCCGCCAGATAGGTCAAGGGCATTCCCGGCACCTTGCCCACCGGGTAATTCACCACACGACAGTCCACATCATAATACATGGCGTCCTGGCTGACCACCAGATCCAGAATATCCAGATCATTGCACAGGGATCCCGCAATGCCCGTGTTCACCAAGTGGGTCACGCCGAAGCAATCGCACAGAATCTGGGCGCACATGGCGGCGTTCACCTTTCCTACGCCGCACTCCACCACCACTGCCGGCAAGTCCTCCAACACACCCTCGCAGAAGGTCATGCCCGCCTTTTCCGTAACGGTGGTGCGCGCCATGTTCTGCCGGAGCGTCTCCACCTCCACCGCCATAGCGCCGATGATGCCTAGCTTTTTCATAGTTCCTCCCCTGGATAGTACAAATTTGTCCTATCCGCCTGCTCCAATAAGTTTACATAACGTCCAGCCCAATAGTTGGCCATGGGCAGGTTCATATCCAGATAATTGCCGCAGTCCCGGGCAGACGCACCGGGAATCTCCCCGGCATAGTCCCGGATGAAGCGGAAACAGTCCGTCACCAACGGCAGCGCGTTCTGCGAGGTATAGTCCCCTGCCAGCAGCAGATAAAAGCCTGTGCGGCAGCCCATGGGTCCAAAGTAGAGGACTTTCTCTTTCCAAACCGGCTGGTTGCGCAGATAGGTGGCCGCCAGATGCTCTATGGCGTGAACCTCTGCAGTGTTCATTACCGGCTCATCGTTGGGACTGGTAACGCGCAAATCCAGCGTCGTCACCGTCTCCGCTCCCACTTTGTCCTTCCGGGACACATACAGCCCCGGCTTCAAGCGGATATGGTCAATGGTAAAGCTGGTGATTTTCTCCATATCAATCGCCTCCGCTGCAGTTGGCCGCGTCGATGGCAATTACCAGAAGCAGCCCCGGCATTTCGTAAGCCGGATTGGTATAGGTCATGGCATAAGTATCGCTCCAACGGAACAGCTCCTTAGAGATTGTCATCACCGTGCTGTCCCCCTGCTTCACCTGATAATCCCAGCCAAAGAGGTCGCCCTGCACATCCCAGCCCCGGAAGTCCACCTCATAGCGGGGCGCGAACAGCGTAAATTGCTTGCGCACCATTCCCACCGTCCTGCCGTCGATTACGATTTCAAACGCAGGCATCAGCGTCAGAAGCTTCTGATGGATCGAGCCAACCTCACGGCCGGTTGTTTTTTCATATACATGAATCTGGTGTCCCAGGGTGAGGAATTCCGCCTGCACCTCATATTTTGCGTTTCCGTTTTCGTCATAGACGTCGTAATGGTCCGTCCAGGAAAAAACGCGCTGCCGGATCAATAGTTTCATCCTCCACGCCTCCTTTTCGCTATCATACCTTACCCCCCGAAAAAAAGCAAGAAAAAATATGCTTGACATACTGTGTATCATACAGTATACTAACATCGTACAATAACATATGGAGGTGCAATATGAACACAGAGGAGATTGTCGCCGGCTGGATGCTGGAACTACGGCGGGGCATCCTCACCCTGATCGCCCTGGCGCAGCTGCGCAAGCCCGCCTACGGCTATCATCTGGTGAAAAAGCTCAATGACAACGCCATTCCCATCGACGCCAACACCCTCTACCCCCTGCTCCGGCGCTTGGAGGGGCAGGGTCTTCTGAAGAGTCAATGGAATACAACGGAAGCCAAGCCCCGAAAATATTACGAAATCACCCCGGAGGGGCTGTCCGTTCTGGAAAAAGCAAAGGACGAATACCGCGCGTTTTCTCAGCATGTGGACGCGCTATTGGAGGAACCGCTATGAACGATAATCATGATTTGATCGAACGCTATCTCTATGCCGTCACCCGGCGGATCTCCCGGAAAAATCGGGAAGATGTGGCTAAGGAACTGCGCGGACTTATTGACGATATGCTTGCTGAGCGCTGCGGCAGCCTGCCCCCCACGGAGAAGGACATCCGGGTGGTCCTCACCGAGCTGGGCGACCCCCAGGAGCTTTACGAAAAATACAGCGGGGACAGCGGAAAGCGGCTCATTGGCCAGCCCTATTACAGCGCCTATCTGCTGGTGCTGAAGATCGTGCTCTTCGCCACCGGCTTTGGTCTGCTGGTGTCCGGACTGCTGACGATGCTCATGGATTCCCTGCCCTGGTACGCTCTGGTGGGGCAGCTGCTGGCCATGGAATTTCAGGGGCTGACCAGCGCCTTCGCCATTGTGACGCTGATGTTTGTATTCTTTGACCACAAACGCATCCCTGTGCTCCAGCCCTTTAATTTCGACAACCTGCCCCCGGTACCCAAAAAGAAGGCGGAAATCCCCCTGTGGGAGCCTATCGCAGGAATTGTTTTCTCCCTCCTCTTCCTGCTGCTGTTTCTGGTCTTCCCGCAGGTATTTTCCGTATACCTGGAGCCTACGGGCTGGGTCCCTTTTTTCCATATCGAGACGCTCCAGAATCACTGGCTGATCCTGGTACTGTTCAGCGTCTGCGGCGTCGGACGGGAGATAGTATGTCTCCTGGAGCGGCGCTATAACCGCAAGGTTCTGGCTGTCACCCTGGTCTCTAACATCCTCTCCGCCCTGCTGGCCATCTGGTGGCTCACCCGCACCTTCCTGCTGAACCCGGATTTTCTTACGAATATCGCCGTGCTCTTCGCCGAAGATAATACCCAGGTGCTCTCCGCTTTGTTCCAAAATTTTCAATACTTCTTCCTGGGAGTCATGCTCTTTGCTCTGATTTTGAATACCTGCGCATGTGCCTGGAAAACCCTAAAAACGTGACCCGCTCCCCCGCAGGCGCCCCTGTGGGGGAATCGCTGTTGGCAATTTCCCCAGAGTGTGGTATAATCTCGGCAGCGTATAAAAAAGGAGCCATGTTTGCCATGGAAAAAACATACAACATTTTGGCGGCGGACGACGATCCCGCCATTTTACAGATCCTGTGCACCGTCCTGCGCCAAGCGGGGTACCGCGTGTTCACTGCCGTTGACGGGGAAACCGCTGCGCATCTGGCCAAAACGGAGCCAATTGACCTTATTATCATGGATGTGATGATGCCCAAGCGCAACGGAATCCTGGCGACGGTAGACATCCGGCAGGAAAGCAATGTGCCCATCCTCATGCTCTCCGCCAAAGCGGAGGGCAGCGACCGGGTTCTGGGTCTGGAGGCCGGAGCGGACGACTATCTGGTAAAACCCTTTTATCAGCAGGAGCTGCTGGCCAGGGTGCGGGCGCTGCTGCGCCGCTATCACAGCCTGGGCGCGGCGCAAACGATCCCGCCCCAGAATCTTCTCCAGGTGGGGGATCTTATTCTGGATCTGGATAAAAAGCAGCTTCTTGTCCGCGGGGACGCCGTTCGGCTCACGCCCAAGGAATTTCAAATCTTAAAATTGATGATGGCGCATCCCGGCAGGGTATTTCCTGCAGAAGAGATCTATCATCTGGCTTGGAGCGCAGACAGTACCTATGCCGTGGAAAATACGGTGATGGTACACATCAGCCGCATCCGGGACAAATTGGAAATCAATCCAAAAAAGCCGGAATATCTGAAAGTCATTTGGGGGATTGGATATGTTTTGGAAGCGCCCTAAAATTCGTGCCGCCCTTTCCCTGCTGGCGGCGATCCTGCTTTCCTGCGGCCTTGCCCTGATCAGCGGCTATGGCCGCGCCCAGAAGCCAGCCACCTCAACCACCGCCGCCTTTTCCACCGTTGTCTACGAAACCTGGCAGGAATACACCGCTTTTACCCAGATAGACGCAGCGAGTACCCTCACGTCCTCCGTATCCCCAGATATCCGCCCTTATCTTGCCGCTATCCTGCTGGGACTGGGCTGTATACTGGCGTTGTTGCTCTTGTTTACCAGTTCCATGGCCAAGCCCCGTTTCGGCGTGGATCTGTGCCTCTGCTGTTTGGGATCGCTCTGGTTCCCTCTCCCGTTTCTGCTGCAATTTCCACTGCTCTGGCTGTGTATCCTGAGCCTGGAGGAGCTGTTGGCCTGGGCGCGCGGGCGCTTCCCCTGGGACTGGTGGGATGCCCACCGGGCAGGCAAGGCGCTGGGAATCCAGTGGTACGCTCTGACCCAGGGGCTATGGTGCGTTTTCTTTCTGGCGCTGGCCGTTGTCCTGGCGTTCTTTTCCCCTGCAGCCGTTCCCATTTCCGTGGCGCTTGCAGCGTCCGCCATAGCCGCCTTGTATTCTCTGGCTCGCTTCGGGCGCGATCTGGAGCAGCTGCTCCGGCAGATTGACGCCATATCCCAGGGAGAATCCCCTGCTTCCCCCGTCCAGACCATCTTTGCCAATAGCCAGCAGCAGCTTCAGAATATGCATCTGGCGCAGGAGCAGGCCATTGCCGCCGCCGTCACCAGCGAACGCTTCAAAGTGGAGTTAATTGCCAACGTATCCCACGATCTTCGCACGCCCCTCACGGCCATCCTGGGGTATGGGGAGCTGCTGGAGAAGCAATCCATGCCGCCGGCGGCCGCAGAAGAACTGCGGAAGCTCAATGGCAAAGCCGCCTATATGAAAGATTTGGTGGACTCCCTGTTTGAACTTACCAAGGTATCCAGCGGCGCGGAAACAGCAAAGCAGGAACCCATTGACCTGATCCGGCTTTTGGAGCAGACTTTGGGGCTGTTTCAGGATCTATTCCAGGAAGCCGGCTTGCAAATACGCCGCCACTATTGCAGCGACAGCATTCCACTTCTCACCGATGGCGCCAGAGTGCACCAGGTTTTTGCCAATCTGCTGGGCAACGCGGTAAAGTATGCCCAGCCCGGCAGTCGTGTTCACCTCCATGTGGACGAGCAGGATACATCCGTCACGCTCCGGCTTACCAACGTATCCCGGTATGAGATGGACTTTGCCCCGGAGGATATTCTCCAGCGCTTTGCGCGGGGCGATCAGGCGCGCTCCACCCCCGGCAGCGGGCTTGGTCTGGCCATCGCCCAGACCTATACCGCGTCTCTGGGCGGCAGCTTTTCCGTGGCCATTGACGGAGAGCAATTTACCGCCATCGTCACCCTTCCAAAACCTGAAAGAAACTTGTAAGATTTTTCTCGCCATATTTGAAAGAATCCCCCTGTATCCTAGAAAGAAACGGATACAGGGGGATTCTCTTATGGAAAAAGCCGGCACACTGGCAAATATTCTTCGGCGGGGCATCGCCTCCTGGCTGACCGCCGCCGCCATTCTCTATGGATCGCTGTCCCCATCGCTGCGGAATTTGGCAGGACTGGAAAGCCTGCAGGCCATGTCCTTTCCTCTCCTGGCGCTGCTCACCCTTGCCTGTTTTCTGCTGCTCACGTTGGCGGCGGCGCGCTGGGACTTCCGGCGTTGGGAACGGCGGCTTCTGGCAGCGGCGGGAGGGATCTTGTGTATTCTGGGACTGGCCGCCAATTTCTCCTGGGGCTTCCTGGGCTTCTGCCTGGCAGCGGCTATTGTGCTTTTGATCTATGCCCGGTTTGGCTGGAATCAATCTGCTTTCGTGCCGGAAACCCTTCGTCTGGCCGGAAAAGGCAGTATTCTGGCCTGCTGCGTCCTGGCTTTGGTATTTTTTCTCCTGGTCAGCCTGTGGACAGTGGGACGGGTACAGACCTTTTCCTCCCCCAGTTACGATTTTGGCATTTTCTCCCAGATGTTTTATCATTTGCGCACCACCCTTCTGCCCAATACCACACTGGAGCGGGACGGGCTTCTTTCCCATCTTGCCGTGCATATGTCCCCAATTTACTACCTCCTTCTGCCCTTTTACTGTCTGGCGCCATACCCCGAGACGCTTCAGGTTCTCCAGGCCGCTGTGCTGGCCTCCGCCGTGGTTCCCCTATGGCTTCTGTGCCGGGAGCTGGGTTTCACACCATGGCTGCGCACCGCTTTCTGCGCCCTGCTGCTCCTATATCCCGCCTATGCAGGGGGAACCGGCTACGACATCCATGAAAACGCCTTTCTCACGCCTCTGCTCCTTTGGCTCTTCCTTGCCATGGTCAGAAGAAAGCTGTTCTGCACGTTTCTCTTTGCCCTGCTCACCCTGCTGATAAAGGAAGACGCAGCCATGTATGTGGCGGTAGCGGGGCTTTACCTGGCGCTCAGCCGCGCCCTGAAAAAAGACTGGCACTGGTCTGGGGTCGGCGCTTTGCTGTTCATCCTGTCGCTGGGTTATTTTCTGTTGGTCACCGGCTTCCTTTCCCGTTATGGGGACGGCGTGATGACCTACCGCTATCAGAATTTTCTGTATGACGGCTCCGGCTCTCTGGCCGCGCTGGTAAAGGCTGTGCTTCTGTGCCCCATAAAGGCTGTTTACGAATGTGCAGATTCGGAAAAGCTCCTCTACCTGGTGCAAACCATGCTTCCGCTCCTGTTTCTGCCCCTGCTCACCCGGCGCTACGAACGTTACCTGCTGCTGATCCCCTATATTCTAATGAACCTGCTCTCCGACTACCCCTACCAGCACGACCTCTATTTTCAATATGGCTTCGGCTCCACTGCGTTCCTCTTTTTCCTGACCGCCTTAAATGTCGCCGACTTTCGCAAAAAACATGGCGCATTGCTTCTGGCTCTGGTGGTAAGCGCCGGATGCTTCGCCGGATGGATTCTGCCCAAAGCGCTGTATTATCCCCGGCTGTATCGGCAAAATGCCTCCAGCTATGCGCAGATCCGGCAGGTTCTCCACCAGATTCCAGAGGAAGCCGCCGTCACAGCCACCACATTTTACACCGCTCCGCTGTCCCAGCGGGCAGTGCTGTACGACCTGCGCTACTGTTCACAGGCGCATCTCCTGGAAAGCGACTGCGTTGTCCTGAATCCCACTGCGGAGCAGGATCTGTCCGCCTACGGCGGTTTGGAAGCCTTTACCGCCCTGCTGGAAGAAAACGGATTTACACTTACTTTCCAGCTGCCTGGCCGTCTTCTTATCTTTTTTGCAGACAGCGCATAGTTTTCCTATATGCGCATGGAATTCTCCTTGCTTTTTTCCCTGGAAGACGATATAATGTCTGTAGTTATCTACAAGAAAGGCAGGGAAACGCCATGGATGAACGAAATACCGAAAATCCGCGTCCGGTATCCCCCCGACGCCATCAGCGTTCAAAAATACAGGAGTTTAAGGAGACCTATCTCCCCATTGCCATCGCCGCCTTGGCGCTGCTGCTGATCGCCGTTTTCATCATCGGCGCCATAGGCCGCAGCATCCAGAAAAATAAGCTGATCAGCGAGGCCAACCAGGCCGCCTCAGAATCTGCGGCCGCGCTGAAGGCGCAGCAAGATCAGGAAGCCCGTTCGCTGCTGGAGCAGGCGGCCGAGCAGGCGGCCGGCTTCAATTATCTAGGCGCTGTAGACACCATCGACAGCTTCAGCGGCAATATTGCCGACTACCCCGATCTGCAGCGCAGCCGTCAGGAATATCTCAGCGCTCAGGAAAGCCTGGTTCTTTGGGAAGATCCCAGCCAGATTATGAACCTGTCCTTCCAGACCCTCATCGCGGACACTGCGCGCGCTTTCACCGACGAGGTCTATGGCAGTTCCTACAACCAGAACTTCGTCACCACCGGGGAGTTCTCCAAGATTCTCCAGCAGCTTTATGATAACGGTTATATTCTGGTAAGTCTAAGTGATTTTATCACCACCAGCACCGGTGAAGACGGGCAGACCATTTATGTGGAAAAGCCTCTGTACCTGCCGCCGGACAAGAAGCCCGTGATGATCACCCAGACCAACGTGAATTATAACCTATACATGGTAGACGGCGACGGCGACGGTTATCCGGACAAAGACGGCGCCGGGTTTGCCAGCCGCCTGGTATTGGACGGCAGCGGAAAAGTCACGGCAGAAATGGTGGACGCCAACGGTTCCACCATCACCGGCGCTTACGATCTGGTGCCTATTCTGGACGAATTCATCGCCGCCCATCCGGATTTTTCCTATAACGGCGCCCGTGCCATTCTGGCGCTCACCGGCTATACCGGTCTCTTCGGCTATCGCACCAATGGCAACGCCCTGGAGAAATACGGCGAGGAAATCTATAATGCCCAGCTGCAAGGCGCCGCCGATATTGCCGACGCGCTTCGCGACAGCGGCTATGTGCTGGCATTCTATACTTATGATAATATTGCCTACGGCAGCGCCACCCTTTCGGAGCTGCAGGACGATCTGGCGCTCTGGCAGGAACAGGCCGAGCCTATTCTGGGCAAGGTGGATATCCTGGCTTTCGCCAAGGAGAGCGAGCTTTCCAGCTACTCCGGAGAAATGTTCGACGCTTTGATGAATGCCGGATTCCGTTATTATCTGGGCTTCAGCTTCTCCGGCTTCGATAATCTGCAGCTGGACAGCACCTATGTTCGGCAGAGCCGTCTGCTGGTCACCGGCTACAACATGGCCGAAAACGGCAGTATGTTCTCTGGTCTGTTTGACCCAGCCGCCGTGCTGGATACTACCCGCAGCGGGTTCTGAGGAAAATGATTCTGCGCCGGGAAATTTCCCGGCGCAGCGCTTTAGGGAAAGGAAGCGCCTATGGCAGAATGGAAACCCGGCATTTACCGCCACTTCAAGGGCAGGGAATATCGTCTCCTGGACATTGCCCGCCACTCGGAGACATTGGAACCCATGGTGGTGTATCAAGCGCTTTATGGTGAAAATGATCTATGGGTACGGCTCGCCGCCATGTGGGAGGAACTGGTGGAAAAGGATGGCTACCGTGGCCCCCGCTTTCAGTATATCGGCTCTGCAAAAGAATAGCAAACCGGGAGAGGTCATGCCTCTCCCGGTATTTTTTCTTCTTTCTGCAGGAACTTTGCCCAGGTATACCCGCTGATGTCCGCCCGCTCCCAGTCGTCCATCCGCGTCAAATAGCGGGCAACCTGACCCAGAACCCGGCTTTCATAATCCTCCGGATTCCGGCGAACCAGGGCGGTCAGATAGTATATGGGAATACCAAGAGCATGCCGCCCCACATGGATGGTGGAGACCCCCTGCCCGATGGCATGGCACATGGCTGCCGCCCAGGGATCTTGTAAATCCTTGGCCGCCGCATGGCAGGCGAGGATCGCAGCTTTTGCCTGGGGCATTTTGATCTCTCCCGCAGCCCAGCGGCGGCACTCCCACAGCGCCTGACGCGGCCGCAGTTCTTGAGGATAGGCTTGCTCCCACTCCGCCACCATTTCCTCCGCACACTCCAGCGCCCACAGGATTCGGTTCTTTCGGTGCATTTTCTCCATACTGCGGCAGAATTCCCACAGACAGGGGCTGCTGCTGTCAAAGAGTACCTGGTTGCCCCGACGGAGTTTTTCTTCTACATCGGCTAGCATGCAATCTCCTTTGGGCGCACATCCAGGTGATAATCAATGGTACCTGCAGCGGTCTGCTCAATTTCTATGGCATACCGCAGATCCACAGTCCCCCCCTGGCGTGTGATCTGGCTTTCAATGCGATTGGCAGTAACCGTAATCAGCAGCGCGCCATACTCCATTTCGTACAGGGAGTCATGGCTTACCCCCGGCTGGAATACCATCTGGGAATTCAGCGCTCCCCGCCGGGTCAGGGTTATGGTATCCCCCTGGGCACAAAAAGTGGTTGTGACGCCCTGCAGTCCGGTTAGCTCGCTTTCCTCGTACTCGATGACCCAGCCGTCCTCCCGGAGTTCCAGGACGCCCTCTGTCACCATTTCAATGGTATCCGGCTCCTGCCCCTGGTAGTTCTGCTCTCCTCGGATGGATAAGATCACCGGCTGCTTCATTCCGCAGCCTCCAGCGCCAGCGCTACCAGAGAATCGATCAGTTCCCCGTTGGGGATGCCGCTGGCGGCAAATAGCTTTGGATACATGGAAATGGAGGTAAAGCCCGGCAGGGTATTGATCTCATTGAATACCACGCGCTCGTCGTCCCTGGTCACAAAGAAGTCCACCCGGCTCAAGCCCTGGCAGCCAATGGCCTTGTAGATCCGCACGGCAGCATCCCGCACCTGCTCGGCGGTTTCATCGGAGATTCGCGCCGGCACATATGCCACCGAAGTGTCGGTAATATATTTGGCATCATAGTCGTAAAATTCCACGCCGGAATCGATTTCGCCGCAAATAGAAGCTACAGGGCTGTCATTGCCCATGACGGCCACCTCCACCTCCCGACCGTCAATAAACTCCTCCACCAATATCTTCTCATCATAGGTAGAGGCCATCAGCAGCGCCTCCCGCAGCGCCTCCCGATCCGCCGCCTTGGACACGCCCACAGAGGAACCGGTGCCGGAGGGCTTCACAAACATAGGGTAGTCGAAGATTCGCTCCAACTCGTTTAGGCAGTGATCCATCCGACTGTCCAGATCCCGGCGGCGTATCAGCTTCCATTTGGCCTGGGTGATCCCCACATCGTCCACCACCAGCTTGGTAAGCGTCTTATCCATAGCCACCGCAGAGGCCGCCACATGGGCGCCCACATAGGGGATCCCTGCCAGCTGCAGCAGTCCCTGCATGGCGCCGTCTTCCCCGTTTTCTCCATGGAGCACCGGGAAAACCACATCGATCTGCTCCCGAACAACGCAGTCGCCTTCAAAACTCAAAAGCCCCTGCCCCCGTACCGGAGAAATGGCGGCGCGGCGGTTATTGGGATAGTTCTCCCATTCCTCACTGGGCAGCAGAGAATAGTCGTTCCCCGCAAAAAGCACCCAGTCGCCGTCCTTTGTAATACCCACAGGAAAAATATTGTATTTTTCCGGGTTCAGATTATTCAGCACAAATTCAGCGGAGCGGAGAGAAACCTCATGCTCCGGGCTGACGCCGCCGAACAACACACAGATATTTCGCTTTTTCATCCTATAATCACCATCCATCTCACTTGAGAAGCGCCTCTCCCGCGCGGTAAATATCCCCCGCGCCCATGGTGAGAATCACATCCCCCGGCCGGGCGATTTCCCGCAGATAGGCGGTCACCTCCGGCAGCGTCTCACAATATACGGAACCAGGCACCTGCCGCTGGAGATCTACAGAGGAGATTCCCACTGTATTCCGCTCTCTGGCGGCATAAATTTCCGCCAGTATCACATGATCCGGCTTTTTCAGTTCCCGGACAAAATCATCAAACAGTTCCTTGGTACGCGAGTAAGTATGGGGCTGGAAAACCAACACCAGCCGGTCATATCCCAGCGAGCGTACCGTTTCAATGGTCGCCGCCAGCTCATCGGGATGGTGGGCATAATCGTCATAGACGTCCGCCCCATTGAACCGTCCCTTATACTCCATTCGCCGTCCAGCGCCGTGGAATGCCGCCAGTCCACGGCTTACCGCCTCCGCAGGAATGCCCAGCATCCAGGCAGCGCCCACCGCAGCCAGTGCGTTCATGGCATTGTGCCGCCCCAGCACGCCCATATCCACATGACAGTAAGGCTTTCCATCGCATACCACGTCAAAATGCCGCCAGGCGGCGTCCATATTGACCGCCCGGACGCGGTTTCCCTCCTCAAAGCCAAAGCTGACATAGTCCACGCCCTCCAGCGCTTCCCGGGTATGGGCGTCATCACCATTGGCCAGCACACCGGAGGTAGCCAACCGCACAAACGCGCGGAAGGATTTCTCCACATCCTGCAAGTCCTTGAAATAGTCCAGGTGGTCGGCGTCAATGTTCAGCACCACCGCCAGCGTGGGGGCAAAATTCAGGAAAGAATCGCAGTATTCGCAGCTTTCCAGCACGATGGTGTCGCCGTTGCCCACCCGGTGCCCTGCATGCAGCAGGGGCAGGTAGCCCCCGATCATCACAGTGGGATCCATGTCCGCTTCCATCAGAATATGCGTCATCATGGAGGTGGTGGTGGTCTTGCCATGGGTGCCGGAAATGCAGATAGCGTTCTGATACTTCTGCATGATCACCCCCCAGGCTTGCGCACGCTCAAACACGGGAACGCCCGCCGCTCTGGCCGCCGCGATCTCCGGGTTGTCGTTATGCGCGGCGGCAGTACGGATAATACAGTCAGCGCCCTGAATATTCTCCGCCCGGTGGCCGATGGCAACTTCAATCCCCCGGGAGATCAGCTCATCCGTAGAAACCGAGGAATTCATGTCCGATCCGGTGACCAGCAGGCCCATGCCCTTAAGTACCAGACCCAAGGGACGCATGGAAACGCCGCCAATGCCCACCAGGTGCACATGCCTCCCCGGCTGTAAATATTCCTTCAATGCTTGGGTTCGATCGTTCATGATCTTGCAACCTCCAAAATGGTCTGCTTTTCAACCTCAATATTATACTGATTTTCCCGCAGAATTACAACCAGCAATTTACCCAAAGATATGCGCTTTTCCGGCTTTCCGCGGCTTTTAGCACCGGTTTTTGCCGGTACAGCGACATCCCTCCGGCAGGCAGCAGGGAAAATCCTCCCTAAAAATAATCGTTTCTTTCTGCAACCCCGGCGGCGCATTGCTGCGCCGCCGGGGCAAAAGCAGGAAAGAGACGCCCTCAATCCACCAGGCGTTCCAGCCAAGTGGTATACGCTTCGGAGCTGAGCATCATCGGATAGTTTAGGATGATGCAGTCCGTCACGCCGTGCTCCTGTGCAAAGGACGGCAGATCCAGGGTAGGCGTCCCATCCCGGTTGAACTCCCGGGGATCGATGCAAATCACCTTGCTGTAATTGTTGATCAGCCACGGCGCAAAGCAGTTTCCAAAGGATTCCTTAATCAGAATACAGGTGGAGCCGCTGTTGCCCGTGTCGATAATGGTGATGGGATGATCGCCGCCCATGAAAGTCAGATACTTGTTGCTGGTCTCCCCCACATAGCTGATGGCGCCGATGGGCACCGGGTCGGAGAGGGTGGTGTCGGAATAGTAAGTGGTGGTACAATCCACGCTGGGCTTATAGTAGTACACCGTATCCGGATTGTCCAGCAGCACCTGGCTCTGGGGGTAATCCGAAATAGAGGTATACAAAGAGCCAACGAAGTCGTCCCACTGCCCTGTCTCAAAGGTATCCAGGCTGGGGGCGGTGAAGCCCGCCGCCTGGCAAAAAGCCGTATAGGCATAGTAAGCGCCCAGCTGCGTCCAGTGGTGGTCTGTACGGAAATACAGATACTCGTCCGTATGCGGCGCAATGGCGGAGTAGGAATCCACAAAGTGCACGTTGCTCCCCAGGGAGTCCTGTACCAGCTCCAGCATAGCCGTCTGTGAACTGGCGCCGGTGCGGTATTCCGCCGGACTGTAATATGCCGCGCTGTTGGGCACCGGCATACTGAATGTCCGCACATTGCTGCCCAGCGCTGCGGCAATTTTCGTTACCGCAGCGGCGTAAGCCTTGATCTGATCGTTGTCCGCATAGGGAATATCCAGCGCCCGATCGCCGATCAGCGCCACCGCGCCCAGCTGCTCCACAACGCCTTCCACATCCGGTGCTTCCTCCAGAGGCGGCGCTGTGCTCTCAGAAGGCACCGTCGCCTCTTCTCCCGATGTATCCGAAGGCGTTGTGGCCTCCTGGGAGGGCGTGCTGCCGCCCAAATTTTCCCCGTGATCCGCCGCCCCGTTGTTCCGGTCGACCACCAGCGTATTGGAACCGCCGCTGAAATAGTAGAAACCGTTCAGCGTACGGTTGGTGTCCATCAGACTTTCCCGGTTGGGGAAGGTATCGGCGTAGTACTCGCTGAATTTGGCAGTATAGCTGCCATCCAAAAGTGACGAGATCGTAAGTCCGGGAAGGGTTTTCAGCGAACGGCGCTCCCGCTCCGAGTAGGTGGCGTCTATATCAAACAGGGAAAAAAGCCCTACAAACAGGAGCAGCGCCAGAAGAAGGCCGCACAATATGGGATAAATCTTTTTCATAAAGCAAACCTCCTTCTTAGAATCCCGCGTAAATAGACGGCGCGCTGGAAGCGCCTACCAAGGACACCGTACACAGCCACAGCAGCAAGCATATAAACCCAAAAACCGAAAGCAGATATACAACGCGTCCCGGCGTGATTACCGATGCCTGCTTTCCCTTTTTCTGCATACCCAGCAAGCCGGACCAAATGCTGCCCAGCATTCTGGGAATAGGCGTAATCCCCACAAAGCAGACCAGCATCAGCGGCAGGCTGTTCAGCAGCCGCGTCCCCAGGCCGGGCGCCCACACGCCGCCGATACCGATCATAGCCCCCAGAGCCTTCCCCAGGGAAGCTATGTCCGTGTGGGAGAAGATCACCCAGCCCACGATCACCAGTATCATTGTGGTAAGATGCCGCAGCCAGCCCTTCCATGTCTCCAAGCGCGGCATGATCTGTTTCTCCACAGAAAGCAGCGCGAAGAAATACAGTCCCCACAGCACAAAGCTCCAGCCGGCGCCGTGCCACAAACCCGTGAGCAGCCATACCGCAAGCATATTCAGAATCTGCCGCGGGCGGCCTTTGCGGTTGCCTCCCAGGGGAATATATACATAATCCCGGAAAAACGCGCCCAGCGTAATATGCCAGCGCCGCCAGAACTCCGTAATGGATTTCGAGGTATACGGCAGATTGAAGTTCTCGGGCAGGCGGAAGCCAAAGGTCATGCCCAGGCCAATGGCCATATCCGTATAACCGGAAAAATCAAAGTAGATCTGGAAAAAGAACATCAGCGCGCTGAACCACGCCCCGATAAGATTTCCGTCCGACTGAGATACTGCCAGATCCGCCACCACCTTGCCGCAGTAATCGGCCAGCAGCACCTTTTTCCCCAGGCCAATGGCAAATCGCTGGGCGCCGTCAAACACCATACGGTAATTTGTCTTACGTTCCGTCAGCTGATAGCCAATATGGGAATAGCGCGCAATAGGACCCTGCACCAGCTTGGGAAACAGCGTCAAGTAGAGCAGAAACTCCTTAAAATAGCTTTCCGGTTCGCTCTCTCCCCGGTAAATATCCACCATATAGGCAATTACTTGGAAGGTATAAAATGAAAGGCCGATGGGCAGCGCAGTCGTCGGCTCCACAAAGGAAAATCCGATATGGTTCAGCCCGTTGGTCAGGCTCTTGATCATCGACAGCAGGAAGCCGCCGTCATTGGATACCAAACCAAATATCCCCAGGAAAAAGTCTAAATACTTAAAAAGCGCCAGCACTGCCACATTCAGCGCCACCGGCAGCAGCAGCGTACGAAACTTTCCCTTTTCCACGCTGAGACCCAGCAGGAAGTTTACATAACTCAGCAATACAATCAAGCCCAGGTATACCGGCTGCCCCATGGCATAAAACAGCAGGCTGGCAACCAGCAAAACTGTATTGCGCTTCTTGATGCCAGGCATTAAATGGTACACCAGCAGCACAATAGGCAGAAACAAATACAAAAATACCAGGTTTGCAAATTCCACCAATCATTCCTCCATCCACGGGCAAAACGCCATGCCGAAATTTGGTATCATTATAGCAAACTGCAAGCTAGAAAGCAAGGATTTTCGACAATCTTCGACCTCGATTTCCAGCTGTCCACACTATGCATTATTTTTTGTATAATATTCATTCTTCCTTTCCCCCTGCTAATGCTTTTCAAAATCTCTATTCACTATACACCGCATAACTGTATGTCTTTGTGTGTTTTTCCCACAAGACAAGCTCTAATTCTGATTTTGTTTGTATTTTTATCCAATTGACAATGAATAATATTCGGCGTATAATACGCCCATACAGACCAAATCCCAAAAAGGTATGGAAAAGGAGATATGGATTATGAAAAAACTCACCGCTTTAGTGCTGGCAGCCCTGCTGCTTCTCGGTCTGCTGGCGGGCTGCGCCTCCACCGGCGATGGCGACACCACGGATTATTCCGCCATGACCATTGAGGAGCTGAAGCCCCTTATCAAGACCGCCACCGAGGGCAAGCTGACCATGGTCACCAGCCCCGACTTCGCCCCCTACGAGTTCTACTCCCTGGATGAGAACAACACCCCCACCCTGGCGGGCTTCGACATTGCCCTGGGTCAGTACATCGCCGACTTCCTGGGTCTGGAGCTGGAGATCGTCCCCATGGACTTTAACGGTACCATCCTGGAACTGGCCACCAAAAAGGCCGACATCGGCATGGCCGGCTACTCCCCCGATCCTGAGCGGGCGGACTCCATGGACTTCTCTAATATCTACTATACCGGCGGCCAGTCTTTCGTAACTACCCAGGCCAACGCAGCGCTCTTCCCCGACCTGGCCTCCACCAACAATGCAGAATACCAGATCGGCGCGCAGATCGGTTCCATCCAGGCCGGTCTGGCCAAGGAAAACTCCCCTGATGCCGACATTGTGGAGTTGAGCAAAGTCACCGACATTATTTCCGAGGTGCTCAGCGGCAAGCTGGACGGCGCTTATATCGAGACCGTCGTGGCGGAGTCCTACGCTAAGACTTATCCCGACCTGGCGGTTGTGCTGAACGTGCCCTATGACCAGGAAGGCTCCGTGGTAGGCGTCAGCAAGGGCAACGCCCCCCTGCTGGCAGCTGTGAATCTGGCCATTGCTCAGGCGCTGGAGGACGGCTCCATGGAGCAGTTCGTGGCGGAAGCCAACGCCCTGGCCGAAGGCAACACCTATGAGGGTTTGCTGAACGAAGATGGCGAGGCCGCCACCGAGCCTGCCGAATAAATCACCCCCACTTCCCCGGAAACTCCATTTTCCGGGGAAGTTCTACGATAGAAAGGAGCGATCTTCGTTGATTTCCATTGTCGGCTTTCAATCCGCATTCCGCTATTACCAGCTCTTTCTGGAGGGTTTAGGCTGCACGGTAGCCGTCTCCGCGCTGACCGTGGTATTCGGCTTTATCCTGGCGCTGGTGCTGGCGCTGATGCGGATGAGTAAAATTTGGCCGCTGAAGGCGGTGGCCGCCACTTATGTGGAGATTTTTCGCGCCACTCCCATGATGGTGCAGCTGTTTCTGGTGTACTATGTGCTGCTGGCCGATGTATCCCTGCCCGCCTTCAAGCTCTTTGGCTTCATCCGTTTTGAGCGGTTCATCCCCGGCGTCATCGCCCTATCCCTGAACTCCGCCGCCTATTTGAGCGAGATCATCCGCTCCGGTATCCAGAGCATCGATCTGGGTCAGAGCGAGGCTGCCCGGAGCCTGGGCATGAGCCGTGTGCAGACCATGCGCTATATTATTCTTCCGCAGGCCATCAAAAATATCCTGCCCGCCATTGCCAACGAGTTCATCACTATTATCAAGGAGTCCTCCATCTGCTGGACCATCGGCGTGCAGGAGATCATGTCCGCCGTCAACGCGGTGGGCGCCGCCACCTACCATATCGGCGAGGCGCTGATCATCGCCGCCTGCATCTATTTCTGCCTCACTTTCCCCACCTCCAAGATTATCGCCTATTTCGAAAGGAGAATGAGCCGTGGCGACAAGCGCTAAGCTGATTCAGGTCAAGAACCTGGAAAAACACTATAACAAAGGTTCTCTCCACGCCTTGGACGGGGTGAGCGTGGACATCAACAAAGGAGATGTAATGGTAGTCATCGGCCCCTCCGGTTCCGGCAAATCCACGCTGCTGCGCAGCCTGAACCTGCTGGAGCAGCCCAGCGCCGGAGAAATTTTCTTCGACGGCGTAGACATCACCAAGAAGAAGTATCAAGACCCGGAAACCGGCAAAACTGTGAAAGTCAATATTGACCAGCACCGGCAGAAAATGGGCATGGTGTTCCAGCATTTCAATCTCTTCCCCCACAAGACCATCTTGGAGAACATGATGCTTGCCCCCATGAAAGTAAAGGGTATTTCCCGGGAGGCAGCAGAGGAAAAGGCCATGCGGCTGCTCCGCCGGGTAGGGCTGGAAGACCGCGCCAACGCCTATCCCATTCAGCTCTCCGGCGGGCAGAAACAGCGGATCGCCATTGTCCGGGCGCTGATGATGGAGCCGGAGGTCATGCTCTTTGACGAGCCTACCTCCGCCCTGGATCCGGAAATGGTGGGCGAGGTGCTGGAAGTTATGCGGGAATTGGCCGCCGACGGCATGACTATGGTGGTAGTCACCCACGAAATGGGCTTCGCCCGGGAAGTGGGCAACCGGGTGCTGTTTATGGCAGACGGCAAGCTGCTGGAGGAGGGGACGCCCCAACAGATTTTTGGGAATCCCCAGCACCCTCGGCTGAAGGACTTCCTGTCCAAGGTGCTCTGAGATGGATAAAGAACTGCTATTCCAGGCGGTGGAACGCCACGCGCCGCAGCTCACCGCTTTGAGCGATCATATCTGGGAGCTGGCAGAACTATCCATGCAAGAGCACCGTTCTGTCCAGGCATATATCCGCATCCTTACCCAGGAAGGCTTCCAGGTGGAGCAAAACCTGGCAGGCATTCCCACTGCGTTCCTAGGACGCTTCGGCTCCGGGAAACCGGTCATCGGCATTTTAGGAGAATTTGACGCCCTCTCCGGGTTATCCCAGGCGCCGGGTATCACCGAGAAACAGCCGTTGGCGGCAGGCGGCTGCGGCCATGGCTGCGGGCACAACCTGCTGGGCGCGGCATCTTTGGGCGCGGCCATCGCCGTAAAGGAGGCAATCCAGGCAGGCCAGCTGCCCGGCAGCATCGTATTTTACGGCTGCCCCGGGGAAGAGGGCTGCGCCGGAAAGGCCTTTATGGCGCGGGATGGGATGTTCCGGGATCTGGACGCCGCCCTGTGCTGGCATCCCGGGGACGTAAACGAAATCACCACCGGCTCCAACGCCGCCAGCCTGCAGGTGGAGTATACCTTCACCGGCATCGCCGCCCATGCTGCGGACTGCCCCGAGCAGGGGCGCTCCGCCCTGGACGCTGCGGAACTGATGAACATCGGCGTACAGTTTCTGCGGGAGCATATGCCCCGCGGCTGTTCCGTTCATTACGCGATACTGGACGGCGGCGGCGCGTCCCCCAATGTGGTACAGCCCACTGCCACGCTATTGTATATGGTACGGGGTGACTGCGTGCGCAGCGCCAAGGCGCTGCTGCGTCGGGTAGAGCAGTGCGCCCACGGCGCGGCAATGATGACAGACACGCAGGTAACTCACCGCCAGATCGACGGCACCTCCAGCACCGTCTCCAACCGTGTCCTGGAAGAATGTCTGTACCGCAATTTTCAGAGCGTGTCCCTGCCGGAATATACCCAGGAGGAATGGCGCTTCGCAGAAGCGCTGAAAGCCACCTACTTCCCCGGCAAGCTTCCCGGCCAGCGCACAGAAGAGGATTTTTCCCTCCAGCAGCTGGTCGCGGAAAAAACCGAGCACGGAACAAAAGCGCTGAATGACTTCCTGTTCCCTTATGCGCCCTCTCTCCACCAGAGTCCCGGTTCCTCAGATGTGGGAGATGTGAGCTGGCTGACCCCCACCGCCCAATTTACCGCCGTGACCTGGACTTCCGGCTCCCCGGGACACAGCTGGCAGAATGTCTCCATTGGCCGCACCTCCATCGCCCACAAGGGAATGCTGCTGGCGGCCAAGGTTCTTGCCGCCGCTGCCGCCGACCTTCTGACCCAGCCGGAGCTGCTGGACAAGGCCAAAGCGGAATTTGCGCTGGCCACCGCTCAGGGCTATGAATGTCCCCTGGAAGCGGATACCAAACCAACTGCCTAAAAGAATCAAGGGCACAGCCTGACGGTTGTGCCCTTTTATTTTCCATTTGCCAATGAAAACGTTTTGTGATAAAATTTAGGTGTCCAAAAAACGGGAGCACCAGAGAAAGAAAGGAGTTTCCCATGCAAATTGTCTTTTTTCAACGGAATTTCCGGCGGCTTTTCCTCTGCTGTCTGACCTGTTTGCTGGTTGGAAGCCTGGCCGCCTGCGCCGGCGCGCCGGAGCCTACCGTTTCGTCTTCCCAGCAGCCTGCCGCCAGCACACATAGCACGCAGCCCCCCAGCACCGTACCCACAGAAGCTTCCACCGTGTCCACAACGCAGCCCCCCGCCCCGGATCGCTCCGCTTGGAACCTACGCCTGGTAAATCCCTGGAATTATTTACCGGAGGATTTCGAAATCACCCTCACCTACCTATCCAACGGTCAGGCCGTGGACGAGCGGTGCTACCCCGACTTGCAGGATATGATGGACGCTTGCCGCGCAGCGGGTTTGTCTCCAATCATCTGTTCTTCTTTCCGCACGCAGGACGATCAAGAATACCTGTACAACAACAAGATCAATCGGTTGATCGCCCAAGGCTACTCAGAGGAAGAAGCGCCTTCGGAAGCGGCTAAGGTAGTGGCCGTTCCCGGCACCAGCGAGCACCAGCTGGGACTCGCCCTGGACATCGTAGACGAAAGCTATCAGCTTCTGAATGAGGAGCAGGAGGACACCGCCGTGCAGAAATGGCTCATGGAGCACAGCTGGGAGTACGGCTTTATCCTGCGCTATCCCTCGGATAAGAGCGAAATCACCGGGATTATTTACGAGCCATGGCACTACCGCTATGTGGGCAAGGAGGCCGCCAAAGAAATGAAGGCGTCCGGCCAATGCCTGGAGGAATACCTGGGCGACGTCCCTACAAAATAATAAACGCCCGGCGCGGTTTTACCATGCCGGGCGTTTTCTGCTTTACTCCAAAACGTGCTCCAACCCCATTTGCAGAATGGTGAGCACATGATCGTCCGCCAGAGAATACAGGATATTCTTTCCCTCCCGCCGGAATTTAATCAGCTGCATCTGCTTCAGGAGCCGCAGTTGATGGGAAATGGCGCTCTGGGACACCTGCGTTCCCTCGGCGATCTCTGTAACGCACAATTCCCGCCCTGCCAGCAGGGATAGGATCTGCACGCGCGTAGGGTCACAGAATCCTTTGAACAGCTCTGCAATCTGCTCAATGATCTGTCTGTCCTGAATTGGGTGCATACCATCCCTCCTTACGCTTTTTCTTTATTTTACTCCAAACCGCGCCGGAATGCAAGTCGTGTTTTTATTCCCGGCAGGCCAGAAGCTCCTGGAAGAAAGTATTCATTTCCTCCTCCGTGTCAAACACCGCCACATACATCTGGTTGGCCATAGCGTCGGCAAGGGCGTCCGGAATCCGTCCCCACATTTTCATGCTGAAGCCGTATTTTGTCATAATTGCCTGGTGATTCAGGATAAAATCCTTTCCATCCCGCCGGCCGCAGAACGCGCAGAAATGGCGCGCACGGTTTAAGTCCAGGGTGCAATGGTTATAGGCTACCATGTCCGCCCAGATTTTATATACATCCGTTTCGTAGGCAAAGTCATACATATCCGGAGTATAGCCGCCGGCTGGCCGCATATTCACTTCCAGCCCAATAATATCCCCCTGTTTGCCCAGCCCTTCCTGATCTGCGTTCAGGACAAAGTATTCCAAATGCACGAAGCGGCTGCGTACACGAAACGCCTCCACTGTCCGTCGGCCCACGTCCAGCATTTCCTGGGGCAGCTCCGGCACAATATAGTACACACAGTTGGCCTGTTCGTTGACCACATCCATCAAAGACTGCGGTGTCACATTGCCGGATTCAAAAATCGGGCGGCCGTCGGCGTCGATGATGGCGTCATAGGTGCGGACATAGCCGTTGACAAATTCCTCCATGATATATACCGCGTCATCCTTGTGCTCCAGAAAGAAACGCAGCTCCTCATCATTGCGCAGGCGATAGGTATGGCTGGCGCCCACGCCGTTATCCGGCTTCACGATCACCGGATACCCCACCCAATGGGCAAAGGCCGCCGCGTCTGCAAAGCCCTCCACCAAATGATACCGGGCGGTGGGAATACCCGCCTTTGCGTAGTAGTCTTTCATCACCGACTTGTATTTGATACGCGCCATATCCTCCGTCATAAAGCCCGTAGTAATGTGAAATTCCGTACGCAGGCGTGCGTCCCGCTCCAGCCAGTATTCGTTGTTAGATTCCAGCCAATCAATTTTGCCATACTTATAGGAGAAAAACGCCACCGCCTTAAATACTTCATCATAATTTTCCAGATTGTCCACTTTATAATACTCATGGAGGTTCTCCCGCAGATTTTGGTGAAGCTGCGCATAGGGACAGTCGCCAATGCCCAGAACCCGCAGGCCGTTGTTTTTCAGTTCTGCGCAGAACTTCCAATAGGTGACCGGGAAATTTGGGGAAATAAAAATAAAATTTTTCATAATGTCTTTCTCCTTCTCTTTCTATCTTTCTAACGTTTCTTCAGTATAGAAGCTGCGGGACGTAATGCTCCACCATTTTATACCACCACGGCCAGTCGTGGTTAACATCATAGCCCCAGTAGTCCACCTGGGCATGAATCCCCTTGTTCCGCATCACGCTGTCCAGCCAGCGGGTACTGCTGAGCAGCGGCTCCTCCCAGGCTCCCTGCCCCACCACAATGAGGATCTTCCGTTCATTGTACATGGAGATATAGGGGTGATCCCAGGGCATATTGGACAGATACTCCACCGGGGTGTTCTGATAGAGCAAATCGTCCATATAGTCGCCGAAGAACAGCTTGGAATCATACAGCCCGGAAATTGCGAACACCCGGTCAAACAGATCCGGCCGCCGGAAAAACAGGTTCGCCGCGTGCATAGCCCCCATAGAGCAGCCAAACGGCATAATCGGCTGGTCGTAGCCGTTGCGCAGACCGCTGAGATGCCGGATAGCAGGCACCATTTCGTCCACCACATAATGATACCAGCGTTCATGATTCTCAATGCGCCTGCGGCAGTCCAAACCCACTGCCGCATAAGCCTCGCCGTCAATACTGTCGATGGCATAGACGGTGCAGGCGCCTTCCTCTATCCACTTCGCCCAGTGATCTATCATATGAAAATTTTCAAAGTCAAAAAAACGTCCGCCCTGACAGGGAATGAACATGACAGGCTTGCCGCCGTGGCCATATACCTTGAATTCCATTTCCCTGCCCAGATGACCGCTGTAGTGCTTGTGATACTGGATTTCCATATACTTTTCCCCTCTCTTTTGCTTATAGCCCCAGGCAGTCCATAAAAATGGGGATCTGCTGCTCCCAAGAGGCCTCGGAATGGGTGCCCCCGGGGACAATGCGGAACGCCAGGTTTACCCGCTTTGTCAGCAGCAGATGACACACTGAAATCAGTGCCTCTGCGCTGGATGCGTGGTTGAATATCTCCTTGCTGCCATAGTCCATATAGATGCAGGTATCATTGCCCACATCCGCCCGCGCCACCATTTCCAGCACCTTGCCGGGGCTGATCCAAAGACTGGGGGACAGGCAGGCCGCCCGCTGGAAAATATGATTGTACTCCACTGCTCCATATAACGCCATCAGGCCGCCCATGGAGGAGCCGCAGAGGATGGTGTGCTCCCGATCCGGCAGCGTACGGTAATTAGCGTCTATGTAAGGCTTCAGTTCCTCCACCATCCAATCCATGTAGAGTCTTCCTTTGCCATGAATCTTCCCCAGGGTGGCGTTTTCAAAATCCATGGGAGAATACTCCTCCAGTCGTCCGTTGCCCGCGTGATTGCACTCCACCGCTACGATAATCAGCGGTGTGCGGGTCCAGCTCATATAACTGTTCATACCCCAGGACTTCCCGTAAGTCGCATCGCTGTCAAAAAATACGTTATGTCCGTCGAACATATACATCACAGGATAGCGCCGCGCTTCGTCTTCGTCATAATAATCCGGCAGATAGATATAAGCGCGGCGCAGCGCGTCCCCCGTGAGTTTTGGCAGCTTTACATTCCAGACTTTAACCATGATTTCGCTTCCTCCGGTACTCTTTCGATATGCTCTAGTATAGTTGCGTTTTTCCCAGTTGTCAATGGATAAATCCAAATAAATACCCGTATTTTCTTCTTTTTTCTCAAATTATTGTAATTTGCATCCGTTCAAAGTGCCCACAGTATAGAAACAAACGCTTTTTTCGGAGCAGACACTCTCTATTTCTGGGCTCCGGCAAGCAAATCATTTAACCGCAAAATGCGGTTGAATATTTTCTAAAAAAGTCAAGAAACCAGATTTTATTAAATTTTTCCCCTCCTCTTGTATCCCTGCTTTCTTTGTGCTATCATGTAGCCATTCATCTTTTAAGAAGAGAGGAATCCGCTATGCTTCGAATTGAACACTTTACCAAAACCTACGGCAGCAAGGTCGCCGTCAGCGATTTGAGCCTGCACATTGCTCCCGGCGAGATTTTCGGTTTTATCGGCCACAACGGGGCAGGCAAAACCACAACGCTAAAAGCTTGCAGCGGTATTCTGCAGTTTGACAAGGGCGAAATCTATGTGGCTGGACACTCCATCAAGGAAGATCCCATTGCCTGCAAAAAGGAGATGGCCTATATCCCCGATAACCCCGACCTGTATGACTTCCTCACCGGCTTCCAATATCTGAATTTTGTGGCCGATATCTACGGCGTTTCCAAGAAAGATCGCACAGAGGCTATCCGCCACTATGGCGAGCTGCTGGGTATGACCGACGACCTGTCCTTGCCCATTTCCGACTGCTCCCACGGCATGAAGCAGAAGATCGCCTTGATCTCTGCGCTGATCCACAAGCCAAAGCTGATCCTTTTGGACGAGCCGTTCGTCGGCCTTGACCCTGTGGCCTCCCATCAGCTGAAGAATGTGATGCGTCAGCATTGCGACCAGGGCGGCGCCATTTTCTTCTCCACCCATGTGCTGGAAGTAGCGCAGAAGCTCTGCGATAAGGTTGCCATTATCAAAGGCGGCAAGCTGGTGGTCAGCGGCACCATGGATGAAGTCCGAGGCGACGATTCTTTGGAGCAGGTGTTCCTGGAATTGGAGGGGCAGGCATGATCAAATCGCTGCTTGGTGTCCGTTTCCGGGCGCTCTTCGCGGGCTTGACCGCCCAAAACCGCAAGAAAAAACAAAAGACCAGCAAGGGGATGCTGGTACTCTTCGGGATTCTGTACATCTATGTCATCATTGTCATCGGCGGCCTGATGGGTTTTACTTTCTTCTCTCTGGCCACGCCATACCACGCCATGGGCTTAGACTGGCTATATTTCGCCATGGCCGGATTGATGGGGCTCGCTATGGCGGTTCTGGGCAGTGTATTTACCACCCAAAGCCAGCTTTATGATGCCAAGGACAATGCTTTGCTCCTGTCCATGCCCATTCCTCCCCGAATGATTCTTCTGAGCCGGATGCTTCCGCTGCTGGCGTTGAATCTGCTGTTCGCAAGCGTAGTCATGATACCGGCCATCATCGTCTACGCCGTTTTTGTGAAGACCAGCTGGCTGATGATCCTGCTGCAATGCCTCAACCTGCTGGCTATCTGCGTAATCGCGCAGGCCATTGCCTGCCTGCTGGGCTGGCTGCTGCATTTGCTGCTGAGTAAAATGAATAAATCTTTTGCCTCCGTGCTCTATGTGGTGGCATTCTTGGCGGTTTATTTCTTCATTTACTCTCAGGCCAACACCATTCTTACCACTATGACCGCCAATGGTCAGGCCATCGCCTCCGCCCTGCAAACCTGGGTCTGGCCGCTGTACGCCATGGGGCAAAGCTGTTTGGGCGCGCTTGTCCCATTCCTGGCATTCGCGGCCATTTCCGCCGCTCTTTTCGGTGCGGTGTATCTGGTGCTTTCCCTGACCTTTCTTCGTACTGCCACCATGCAGCGCGCCGGGAGGAAACGGAAAAAGTTGGATTGGTCCGACGCTAAAGTTTCAAATTCCATGCAGGCCATTGTCCGCAAGGAACGGCGGAAATTCCTGGGCTGCCCAGTCTATCTCACCAATATGGGCATGGGGATCGTGTTGACCCTGGCGCTTCCCATTGCAGGACTTATCTTCCGGAGACAGATCCTGGAGTTCACCGTCCTGCTTGAGATCTCCCCCTCTCTTATTGGGCTCATCATCTGTGCTTGCCTGGCATTTACCATTTCCACTACCTGCATTTCCACCCCTTCGGTATCTCTGGAGGGGAAGAACATCTGGATTCTAAAAACTATGCCGGTATCCTCCAAGCAGATTCTGCGGGCAAAACTCCGTTTCCATTGCTTAGCGACCATCCCGGTGTCGGCAATCAGCGGTCTGGTATTGGCGCTTGCTTTTGGATGCTCTCTCCTGGATGCTGCCCTCGTTGCTTTGATCCCTGGTCTGCTCTCCGCCCTGTCTGGTGTGCTTGGTTTGATCTGCGGCCTGCAATGGGCGCGGCTGGACTACATCAGCGAAGCCTACCCCTGCAAGCAATCCATGAGCGTTACGGTGACCATGTTCTCCATGATGGGTCTGCCCATGCTTTTGGGGATTGCATACATTCCCCTGTACGCCATGCTCACCCCCACCCTCTATATGGCTCTGGTCAGCCTGGTGCTGGCAGCCATCTGCCTGGGGCTCTACCGGGTGCTTAACACCTGGGGCACGAAGAAATGGGAGTCTATCTCCTAAAAACCTTTTCGCTTTCGAGGAGCAGCGCTTATTCGCGCTGCTCCTTTACTAAGGCAACTGTTTCTCTGGATCTATTGCAGGCCAATACGAGTTCTTTCTGCGACAGGCAAATCTATAAATCATCTCCAAAGTGCCGCTACTGAAACACCATCCGCAAGATTATCAATACAACGGAGAAAAAGCAATGAACGACAAATTAGAAATTCATTTTGGAAAAGTGGAAACCGCAATTTCTGTCATGCGTGAAGTGGCCGCTTGGGGACGGGAACAAGGATACCGCGTCTGGCCTGATGATTGGTTAACGGAAGAAGAACTAATAACACCAGATGCCCAAGAAGAAAACTTCTGCATCGGTACAATTAACAAGGAAATTGTCTGTGCTTTTATTTTGCAATGGGCAGATAGTTATTACTGGCCCAATGCGCCGAAATACGAGGCCGCCTATCTTCATAAATTCTGTGTTCGGCGAAAATTTTCTGGGATGGGCATGACAAAACTTGTAACTGAAGCAATCAGCGCAGAATGCCGTAAGCGGCATATCCGGTATATTCGTCTCGATACAGGATTGGAGGAAAAGGCGGTTCGCAGAATTTATCTGGATGCTGGTTATAAAATCGTGGATATTATTGATTATCCCAACGGACGATCG
>DVKX01000082.1 GCA_018715805.1 Candidatus Faecousia intestinigallinarum
GGAAAGTTATTTACACCTTTATTATACCAGGGTACGTTGATTTGTCAACCCCTGTAACATGATTCGGTGAAATACATTTTCCATATTTATCCTATGCAGTTTCCCCAGAACTTTGCAGATCAAATTGTATAAATTTTATCACAATTTGCGCCAAAAATCAACAGGTTTTGATTCCAGAGCATTGAAATCAACTATAAGTCTGCACAGTATGTATTGTTGACTTTAACAATGGCAGGTGGATTTATATAGTCCAATAGGACGTAATGAAGATTGTCCTAAAAAATTACGAAATGACCGAGATGCTTTTCGCCCCGGCTATTCTAGCCGGGGCGATGATATAGGATTAAGTGTTTTTCCACAGGCGCTTGGCCAGACCGGTAATACGTTCTTCCGGAATGCCATCCTGAATTGCCTTCTTCAGCGTTCTGAGGGAGCCGAAGACTGCAACATTTTCTTTGGCACGGGTAATGCCGGTATAGACCATATCCCGCCGGAGGAACTTGGAGGGATGATCCGGGAGAACCATAAGAACGACTTTGAACTGTCCTCCCTGGGATTTGTGGATAGAGATGGCATAGGCCAGGTCAAGGAAGAACAGATCTTCTTTGGGGAATTTTTGCTCAACACCGTTCTCGAAGCGAACTAACAGATACGGGTCTTCCGCGTCTGGATCGACTTGCGTGATGGTGCCGATATCCCCATTGCTCAAGGATTCTGTATTTTTGAGCATCATAACTCGATCATAAAGGCGGAATACCCGGTTTCCGCTTTTTATAAATGGCTCCCCGTTGGCGGGGTTGACAGCTGCCTGCAGGCGCTCGTTCAGAACATTGGTGCTGATTCCCGTTTTCTTTCGATAGGGGGACAGTAGCGCCACATTCTCGATCCCATAAGCTTTGATGCATTGGCGATAGAACTGGCATACGGCTTCCATGTTTTTTTCCTCTCCGCCATTGTCATAGCCGCGGAAGGACGGCGTCCAAAGCAAGTCTGCGCTGCCATCTTTGATTTTCATGGAGTTTGCGATAATTGGGTTGTCCGCTGCCTGCCGATATACGTTGGAGAGAGAACATACCGGGATAACCTGAGAAGCAATCATATCCGCGAGGAAATTCCCATATCCCACGGAGGGGAGTTGATTGGGATCCCCTACGAAGATCATATGCTGGCGCAGGTTTTTCTGGCTGCCGCATAATGCCAGGAGCAATGCGGCGGCGGTGCTCTGGTCTACCATTGAGGATTCGTCCACGATCACCAGCCCATCTGTTATCTCATGTTTCCCGGTTACAAGATTTCGAATGGTCGGCATATCTGCTGGCAGGGACAGTGCGGAATGAATGGTGGAGGCAGGCAGCCCGGTAACTTCCATCATGCGCACTGCCGCCCGACCGGTAGGCGCCATCAGGGTGCAGCCGCCATTGGGGAAAAAGTGTGCCCAGCAGTAGCAGATGGCGTCCAGAATGGTACTTTTGCCTGTTCCCGGTCCTCCGGTGATGATGCAAATGCTTTTTGTCAAAGCCGTCTGGATGGCATTTTTCTGCTCCTGGGACAGTAGGAGCCCCATACTACCCTCATAGTTGGAGATACAGTCTGCAAACGCTGCTTCGTCAATGTCCTCGGCGGGAACCGCATTGAGCCGCTCCAATACTGTGACAATGGCGCTCTCTTCATCATAAGATCTGGGCAAATAGTAATTGCCTGCGGCAAGATACAAATCTTGCCGCTCCAGTGCTTGCTCAAGAAAAGTCTCGCATTCGAAACAGGGAACGGAACCGCAGCCGGACAGGTTTGCAGCCATTTTCCCGGCCATATCTTCCGCATTTACGCCGGCGCTGCACTGACTTTGGGCTTCCAGGAGCACCTGTGTAGCGGCTCCCAGGAGGCGGCGATAATCTCCGGCTCCGAAAAGAGCCCGCAAGGCGCAGTAGCAGTCCACTTCGTGGAATCGGAACCCAGCGTAGAGCAGCACAAAGGGATCTTCCGCAACCGTTTTCAGCAGGCTATCCATGTCGTCTTGGAACAGCGCACATAGCCGCTGGTAGCGTGCGGCATCCATGTGCAGATAATTTCCAAACATCTGTAGAAGCGACTGTAAAATAGTCATCTTTTGCACATTTTTCCGCAGCTTATCCATCTTCTCCTTTCCAATGGCAGGGTAGAACTGTTCAGGATTTTGAGCGATATCCGTCCAAAAAGTTTCCGGGGAAGAGATCTCCAGAAGCTGACCCGCACTCTTTTTCCCAATGCCAATGTGCATGGAAGAAATGTAGGAGAGAATGTCTTTACGACTCTCAGGCAGCTGATTCATGACGATGGATACCTCGAACTGTCTGCCGTACTGCGCATGATTGACGTATCTCCCCAGGAAAGTCACAGGATAGGACGCTTCCGGCAAGTTGATACCACAGACGGTTGTGGTATCAGCGCCTTTGCGGAATAGATACACGCAGTATCCCGTATCCTCATTGCGGTAGATTTTCCGAAAAAACTTGCCGCTATAGCGGGAAGACATATCCTGCTCAAAGCACATCGATGTTCACCATCCTCGTCTCAGTGTGTTGAACAGATGCTGCGAATTCGGGTGCGAACTGATTCAGGAGGCTGGCTGTGATCGTTGGCGGATATGTTCGGGAGGGGGTGCAGCGTACTGTGTAATCGCAGCCGGCGGCGGAGGCGATGCCTGTCCCTGCGTCAGCAGACAGATGCGACGCCAGAGATATGGCCACAGCATCCATCTCCGATTTCATCGATGCGTCGGAAGCTTCCAGCGCCTTCCTTTGGCTCCGTGCCTGCATATATTCCTGAATCAAGGAATAGAGACGCGGGTTGTCGGTAGTGTAGGCGTTTGCGTTGTCAATGTCGCGGGAGGCTTTCCAGTCCATATCCTCGCGGCGGATCAGAGAAGTCAGCGGGTCTCGGGCTTCTTTTCTGGCCTTGATGATTGCACGGCATACCCGTTCGCCCAGAGAAGACTCCTTGCGTGGGTCTGCGTAGATTGTTCGCACGGTGACATCTGACGGTAAGTTTCCGATCACGCGGACAATACGCACACGCACAGGCGCGCAGGGGAGGATTTTTCCCCAACACCAGAGAAGAAGCCGCGCGTGCTGCTCCACATAAGTAGGAACGGCACAGCCGCTCCACTCGCCGTCATTGGACCAGTGATCCGCCACGGGGAGAACGATCTCCTGCGCGTCATCCGGACCGGTGACACCAATATCTGGGATAAGAAAACGGATCCGCTGCCCGGCATATTCTATATCCAGGGGGACGCCGTCCACATTGCGATAGTCTTTCGGCAAACCATAATTCAGAGATGCTATCCAGGAGATGGCCGCCTTTGCTGCAGTTTGACGATAGAGCGGCTCCAGATCTAGGAATACACCGGGAATGGGGGTGCCGAGATACCATGCTGCGAAGAAGGGATAGCAAAGATCCTCTTTTGGCAATACGGGACTGCCGTCAGGGTAGAAAGCGTTTTTTTGAAAGCCAGGGAGATCGGCGTGTTTGGGAACGGAGGAAAAGAGCGTCGTCAGGCGCGCGGCAATAGATTCGCCCAGAGCGGTTAAAATATCCTGCCCTTGTTGTCCGAGCCAAAAAGTCAATGGATGTTTCATGGTTTTTTTCCTTTCGTAATTTTCTGGGAAACCTTTGGTGTTGTAAAAGGTAGTCCTGGTTGTTTCATTACTTGCGCGATGCTTTGGAGCAGATGCCGGGAGGCTGTAGGGAGTTCTGCGGTGGCAACCGTTTCCCGTACCCGCTCCCGACAATCAACCCGGTAGCTGGGGCCGGTATCCGATGTGCATATGGTCAGGCCGTCCGGCAGCAGTTTAGTGATTTCATCCATCAGCGCGGATTCCGTTTCCTTGGCCGCCTTTAATGCTGCGGAGATAGAGACACGCTCCTCCTTTAAGGTGAAGTAGCGCTCAAAATCTTTGGAGCAGTCATCGGGCAGTGTTTCCACGGTCTTGGCATCATGCACTCCGGGAGTATATTTGTACACGGACTCCAAATCCAGTTCTGGGACGCCAGAAAGGGGAGGCAGTACACCTGGGACGATGTAATCGTTCCAGTACTCTGCGATCCGTTGGATCTGCTCCGCCCCTTTTGCGACATCACGCTGAAAGGGATGGCAAATGCGGTCGCTGGGTGAACCACCAAACACCACGCCAATATGGCCGCCGGCCAGTTTGGGGTCATTCAAGACCTCCAAATATTGCCTGGGCTGCGGCACATAGTAGTCCGGCATACCATCATACCAATCCTGCCGTTTCATACGGAAGGCGGTTTTTGCTTCAAACAGATCAAAATGTCCGTCTGGATACTGGAAGATGCTGTCTGGATTGCAGGTGATAAATGGATATTCCCGATGGGCAAACATCCGGTATTCCGGATAGGGGACGGCGCCGAGAATGCTTGCCATGGAACGAACCACATACGTCTCTACAGCATGACCATAAGCAAAAATGTGTTCTTTCTGGAAATCCCGCAATTTGGGCGGCGGGTTCTTTTTCTCGAAGTACAGTGTGCGCGGCGATTGATAATGGGATAGTCCCAGCACTGCCGCAGCCTCAGAACCGCCAATGGAATACCGCCGGATGTGTTCCCATTCCGCTTGAGAAAGGAAACGGCAATCAAACAGGGAGATTGCATTGGGAAAGTCCAGCCGTGGCGGCTCTTGAGCGACCAGATCGGCAAGCCGCTTGGCAATTTCGGCGAGCTGCGCTGAGTCCGTGACAGCCAGCACGGCTGTCCAAAACGCATCCCTGCCGCAGCTGGCGTGAGCCTGGAAGAGATCCAGGGCGGCGGTGAAAACCTCACCGCTCAGCCCAGATACAGCGTGGGCTTCGTTGAGTCTGTAAACACGCGCACGTACTGTTTCAATGAGTGGATCCGGCTTTTTCTCGTGATAGGGGAATCCCTCTGGATATTGAAATCCGAACGGGATATATCCGTTGCTTGACATTTGGAAACCTCCTCCGATTCTTTGTAAGAATGGGAACAGCCCATTTCCTGCGTAAGGGAGATGGGCTGTTCGATATCGTTGTGGTTACTGCCAGGCGTTTTTAAGATCCCTTTGCAGTAACGTGGGATGGACTACTCCTCTCTTTTTTCCTGGTTTTCGCCTTGTGCATTATTTGAGACGGAAGATCTCTGCAGTACCTCTAGAATTACTTCCAACACGGCAGCGGCGTCTTCTTTCACGGTCTGCTGGCATTTGCTGCAGGATACCCCGTTATAAGGACAGGCGTGGATTTTCGGGCAGAGCAGCCGCTGAATCAGCGTTCTCATCCACGCACCGCCTTTGCGCGGGAGCTGACAGTAGACCAGGCTACTGTGCCGGGAAGGTCGTACTGTTTCCAGCAGGAGTGCTTAGCCAGGATTTTGCAGATACCTTCCTCCAGCTCCATCATCCGCAGAGAGCAAGGAGAAATACCCGCATTTCGTGCCTCCGTGGTGACGGATACCAGCGCTTCGTAGATATCCAGGAAGCTGCAAGGATCACCGTCTGGATAAGCTGCGCGTACTTCTTCCTCAATAATGCCACCCCACTTCTGCGGGATGTTTGCATATTTGCACAGTCCCACAAAAGTGTTCCCGGGGTAATGAATGGACGTTGCCAGCATGGCGGGAAGATTCTGCTCGATGTCAAATATGGTTCGGGAAAACAGGAGAGCCGTTTCTTCCTGGAAGCGCTCCATACATGTTTTCCGTGTCCCGTCGCTGTGATAATCCTGCGGGGGAATGTGGATCACATTGAATCCGCCCAGGGGAATGAGCATACCATCCCGAGAGAGAAAGGTGATCAGCTTCGCCGCATCTCCGCTGGTATCCGAACTGCGAAATTCTACCACCGGCGTGAGGGACGAAGATAGAGGCTTCCCGAAGCTTGCGAGGATGTTGTTATAGGTATCCGTCACGGCTTTGGTTGCCTGAGGGTACTCAAATTTTGCCATAGTGAGGGAATGGCTGATGTTTCCGCCCAGGAAATTGGATTTACCGAACTTCTCTTCCAAGGAGCCGCAGATTTGCAGCAAGCCAGTAATGGGCATATACTCATACTGGCTAGACAGAACAGCAGAAGCCTTTCCTGCGCGGAGCATAATTTTGGAGGTTTTTCTTGCCCCAGTGAGCAAAGCGCTCAAAGCAACGGCGAGCTGCTCTTTTGTAAGCCGGCTGAACACAGGCCCGGATACACCGATGGTGTTCAGCAGGGAAGGGAGCGCGCAAGCACGCAGACAGGATTCCTCTCCCTGATACTGCAGGATTAATCCCGCGTGGTCGGCGGTATCATGCAGCAGTTCCCGGGGAATGGTGTTTTCAGGGCGGGAAAGTAGGAGCTCGGCGTGAAGATGGCTATCTATCGGGAGTACCGCCATCGTAGAAGAGACGGTGCGCCAATCGGTGTGCGCATCCAGCTGCGCCTGAGCAATCTGCATTTCTCCGTACTGGTCTTTTCCAAATTCCTGCAGATAGTCGTCTGCGTACAGTCTTGCGTATGCAGGTGTGAGTGTTACTTTTTCCATTGTGTCATTCTCCTTTTTGAAATTTGTGTGGTATGGGTTTTGTTGACTGGTTGTATATAAAAAGCAGCCTGTTTTCCTCGGAAGCGGATAACAGACTGCTGAATTTTTGATTGTCAAAATAGGTGAGTACTTTGATTGGGGGAAAACGCAAAAAAGCCGACATTACACCTAAAATCAAGGGGTAATATCGGCAAATGATAGAACGCGCCTGCTGAGAGACCGCCGGTAGGTATATGGATAAAGAGTTCTTATATATGTCCTTATTATAATCGGTGAAAAAGTTGATGTCAAGGTGAAATTCTAGGTACATGTATTTTGATTCCCCGACGGGTACATTCCCGCCGGGGGAGCATGCTTAAAGAGATCGATCATAGGGGATGCGGAAGTAATCCAGATATGCTTTGAAGCGATCCTGCGCAGAAAGGCAGGTATCCATCAGATAGCCTTTTTCACGCTTCCATTCATGCAGTCCCCGATAGTAAAAGAGCTTGTGATCCTCGTCAATAATGAATGGCACAATATGATTGCGCAGGCATTCTTTGAAGAGAATCAGCCGACCCACGCGCCCGTTTCCGTCTTGAAAGGGATGGATGGTTTCAAACGCATGGTGAAAATCAATGATTTCTTCCAAGCTTTTTTCTTGTGCGGAGTTATAGGAACGGAGCAGCTCTTTCATAAGTTGCGGAACTTTCTCCGGCGTGGCTGTGGCTTGCCCGCCCACCTCATTGGGGACTTTTTTGTAATCGCCCACTGCAAACCACTCTTTGCGGGAATCGCTGGTACCGTTTTTCAAAGCCAGATGGAGCGATTTGATAAACGCTTCGCTGAGGGGATGATTTGCCTGATCAATCATCATATCGATGCAGCGGAAGTGGTTGGCCGTTTCCACAATGTCGTCCACATTCACAGAGGCGCTGTCCATACCGATGGTATTGGTTTCATAGATGTAGCGGGTCTGGTCATGGGTCAATCTGCTGCCCTCGATGTGGTTGGAATTATAGGTGAGTTCGATCTGCACCTTGTGATAGATCCCGCCTTTGATACCACTGGACTTTTCCCTGCGAAGACGCCCCAGTAGGTCGCCGGGGGTATCCGCCTTTTTGTTTGACCGGGATGGGCGCACTGCATTCTCGGGAATATTCCAGGTTTTTCCGGTAAGAAAAGCATCTGTGATGCGGCCAGACGCGCAATAGTTGCGCACGGTTCTTTCCGATACGCCCCACTTTTTGGCGGTTTCCGAAACCGATAAATATTTCATGCTTCTGCCCCCTTTCCACGGTACGTTTATTATACCATATTATCGGCAAGAAATCAACGGAATACGCGATAAAAAATCGATGTTTTTGCCGATAACGGAAAATAAATATTTGAACCAGCGAAGAAAATAAATCGCTATTCACAAATGAAGGAATAGCGATCTATTGATAAAAATAAATAAAAGATCAGAGCATGAAAAGGATGCTAATATGTTGAAACGATGAGAATTAATAAGGATTCAAAAATCTAGATGCCGTTATCTAATCGCTATATCTGTAACCTTAAACATTCCCTCCACTTCAGTGACATCGTCAGGATGAATAACAAAGCATATTTCAGAGATATTATGAAGTGCATTACTCTTCATTTTTGCTAGTGGTATAATCAACTCATTGTCCCCTGCTTGAAGAGAAAACTCAAATTTTTGGAGAATGGCATTACTTTCCGAATATTTGAACTCGATCTGAATTTGTTTCAAAGAATTAGTAAAATTAT
>DVKX01000083.1 GCA_018715805.1 Candidatus Faecousia intestinigallinarum
AGCCTTGATACGACAAGCAGGAACAGAAAGAAGGTCAGCACGTCAAGACTGCCGCTTATCAGCAGAATCGAACCTGCCAGCGCAACGGTGGCAATTCCCAGCTTTAATACCAGTGATGCGGAAACCACAAAAGCGGCCAGTCCAAATTCATTCAGGATAGAGCGGTGTTCCACAGCGCGGATTTTCTTTTCCAGTCCTTTTAAGTATTCTGTCTCAGCATTGTTGGCCTTCAGGTCCCGCACCGTCTCTATGCACTCCTGAATCCCGTCCGCGCAGGCCATCTTTACATCCATCGCTTTTTGATTGAGCCGTTCCTGCACCTTTGCGGAGAAGCCTACAATGGCAAAGGCCACCGGCAGTACCCAAAGCGCCGCCAGCGCCATGCGCCAGTCCAATACAAAAAGGCTGATGGAAATGAAAACCGTGGAGATCATGGAGCCTGCCAGTTCCGGTATAAAGTGGGAAAAGCTCTGCTCCAGAAAGGTACAGTCAGCCATGATGGTGCTGGTAAGATCCGCCAGATCCTTTTTCCCGAAGAAGGACAGAGGGATTTTGCGCAGCCGTTCCG
The DNA here is from genome assembly GCA_018715805.1 of Candidatus Faecousia intestinigallinarum. Lineage (GTDB taxonomy): Bacteria > Bacillota > Clostridia > Oscillospirales > Oscillospiraceae > Faecousia > Faecousia intestinigallinarum. The sequence continues at coordinate 569 of DVKX01000083.1, forward strand.
CCAGCGTAATTCTCCGCACGCCGCTTTCCGTATAAGTGGCAAAATACGTGGCGTTGTACTGAATGAAAGTGGTAAGAAAAATCAGGCCCAGGCATACAGCACAGCCGATAATATAAAAGAATATTTTTTTATCGGGAACGCCGCCGTTCATCAGATCGGCAACTAAAAAATACAGAAGGCTCACAGGAAACATAAAGGAAAGATTCTGAAGGACGCAGGCAAGGCAGCCTTTCACCAGATCCTTCGCCCCCTGCTCGGAAAGAGCATATCGTTTTTGAAGTTTTTTAATCACTTTATTGTACCTCCTTTGCAACCTTCCACTGAACGGCAAGCTGATAGTCCTTCCACATCCGGCTGAAAATGCCGTCTCTTTCCAGCAGTTCCCGGCTCTTGCCGCTTTCTGAAATTTGTCCGTTTTCAATGACATAGATTTGATCCGCTCCGGTCACCGTGGAGAGCCGGTGGGCGATCATAATTACCGTTTTCCCCTGGGACAGTCTGGAGAAAGCCGCCTGTACGCGGGTTTCATTATCCGGGTCGGCAAAAGCGGTGGCCTCATCCAAGATGATAACAGGCGCGTCTTTCAGCATAACGCGGGCAATGGCGATCCGCTGCTGTTCGCCGCCTGAAAGATAAACCCCCTTTGTGCCGATCACGGTATCCGCGCCCCGGGGCAGCTTTTCAAGAATATCGCCGCACTGGGCGTTATGGAGCGCAGCCAGGATTTCTTCCCGGGTCGCGTCCGGCCTGCCCATACGCACATTTTCCAAAATCGAGGCTTTGATCAGGCGGCTGTTCTGGAACACAAAGGAGACGGTATTCATAAGTTCTTCTTTCGGAATGTTTTTCACATTCACGCCGCCTATGGTTACACTGCCGCTTTGCGGATCAAAGAACCGGCAGATCAGATTGGCAAGAGTGGTTTTTCCTCCCCCGGACGGTCCCACAAAGGCCACTTTCTGCCCTGCGGGAATAGAAAGGGAAACATCCCGGATCACCTCGTTTTCTCCGTCGTAGCTGAAGTGAACATGGTTAAGCTGTACCGAAGCATCCCTCGGATGTTCCGGCTGCGCCGGTTCTGCCAGGGGCTTCAGGTCTAACACGCTGTCGATTCTATGCAGGGCATCGTCCACGATCATGGCATTTTCACTTTGAAACATGATGCGGGTGAGGGTAACGGAGATAATGGGCGTAATGATGATATAGAACAGGAGATCCAGCAGGAAATCTTTTGTAACGCCGCCCCGGGCAAAAATTAGCCCGCCGGCAATCAGCGCGGCAAACACCCCGTTGATGGCCGTTGTGTAAAACATCATGGGAAGACGAAGCTCTTTGGTGTAGGCGATCACCCACACCTTATACCGGTCGATGGAATCCTTGAACTTTTTGAAGGAAAAGATGGTCTGCCCGAAGGTTTTGACGACGGGAATTCCCCGCACATATTCCACCGCTTCATTGGACATGTCATCAAGGGCGTTTTGGTATTCTTTCATCCTTTCCTGCATCCGCTTTCCGGTCATAGCCATCATAATTAAAAATCCCAGTACGACCGGAACGAGGCTCAAAAGTCCCAGCCGCCAGTCAAAAATCAGCAGCAGAGCCAAAAGGCCGCAGGGTGTCGCGATCGCGTTGGCACGGTCGGGAAGCTGGTGAGCCAGATAGGTTTCGGTAGCGGCGCTGGATTCATTGACGATCTTGCGAAGCCTGCCGCTGCCGAACTGCTCAGCAAAACCAAGGGGCAGCTTAACAATATGTTCCATCGTTTGCAGGCGAAGGTTGGTGGCGATGCGAAACGCTCCTTTGTGGGAACACATCAGTCCTCCTATATAGACCAGTACCGCCATGACGGCAAACAGCACCGCCATTAAGCCGCTGTGTGTCAGGTTTTGCGCCCGGCTGAAATCCGGGGCAGCCTCCAGCACTTCCCGGATGATTTTCCAGATATAGCAGAAAGGCACCAGTGCGATAAGGGCGCTGACCGCTGAAAGCACCCACGACGCATAGAGCAGGTATTTGTGACCGCCTGCAGCCGCAAGCAGCCGTGACAGATTGGATTGTTTTTTCAAAGAAGATTCCCCCTTTTCTTTTATTTATGATAAAAAGAGCGCCGGCGCGTTCTTCTTATATACCAAAAGTTAGTTGTTGCTAACCATCGGGTAAAAATTACAGGGCTCTACTGCCCCATAATTTTCATCCATCCGGCTGTATAAAAGGCCCGCATTTCCCTCACATAGTTTTCCGCATCGTTAAGCGGCATCTCATGAATCACCAGCTCAAAAAAGGTGTGGAACATGCCGGTAATCAGAATATGCTCCAGCGCAGGGTCAATCTGGGGGGAAGGCCGGCCCAATTCCTCTAAAACCTTTAGATAGGCATGAGTGCCTTCCACTTCAATCTTTACCATTTCGTCAATCAGCCCGGCATATTTTGTTCCCTCCGAACAGCAGAGGATCAGCTTGCATTCTTCCAGGTGCTCATAGGCATAGTGGAGCATTTCAAACATACAGACCCCGGAAATATCGCCCATCACCTCCGGCTGCTGCTGGTGAGGAAGATTGGCAAAATCTTTTTGGGCTTTCTGAAAACAATCCAGCAGATACGCGTAATGTTCGCCCACCAAAGCCTCGAACAGCCCTTCTTTACTTTTATAGTAGCCGTAAAAGGCTCCGGTTGTCATGCCTACGGATTTTACAATATTCCGCAGAGAAGCGCCTTTATAGCCTTTTTCCAAAAACTCCGCTTTTGCGGCCTGGTGGATGCGTTCTAAAGTTGTCAGATTTTCGCCTATCTTTCTCGCCTCCATAACAGTGTTATATATCACTGTTATATTTTACCTTAAGAGAAAAGTTCTGTCA
>DVKX01000084.1 GCA_018715805.1 Candidatus Faecousia intestinigallinarum
ATGGAAGAAGTCCAGCGGCTCCAGGAGGAAGCGGGCTATCCCGGCCTGCTGGTCTGTATGGATCAGGGCTATACCGAGATTTTGAATGGGCTGAATTCCTATGAAGGCGTCTCTTCCAACGCTTTGTACATCGGCGTTGCGGCCTACGCCGTGGTGATGGTGCTGTTCCTGGCGCTGTTCCCATTCCAGCAGCGGCGCACCCTGGCCACCATGGCCAACCTGGGAGCGAATCCGCATAAGCAGGTGCAGCACATCCTCATCAGCGCCCTGGGGATTCTGATCCCCGGCAGCATTTTGGGCGGACTGGCGGGGGCGCTGGTCTGGGAGCAGGCGGCAGCTCGGCTGATGGCTTCGGTGAATGTGAACATCCCCCTGGAGGCCAATATGCTTCTCACCGCCCCAGTCCTCACCCTGACCCACCTGATTTTGATGTCCCTGCTCACCCTCCTGACCGCCATTCCCCTGACCGCCAACAAAAACCTGATGCGGAGAAAGTAAAGGAGGCATCATTCATGCGATATATATGGACGCGGATGCGCAGAAAACCTCTGACGTCAGCCGCCGTGCTGCTCTTTGCCGCCGTGATCGCCGCAGCGCTATGCGGCCTGCACAGCGGCACCCTGGCCGCACAGGCGCACTACAGCGAAATCTATCAGCAAATCGAAATCCGCTGCACCGTTACCAACCTTGCCGGAGATCAATCGGACAATCTGAGTATCATTCCCTGGGAGCTTTCCCAATTCACCGGTGACTGGCAGGGCAACCCCACACCCCTGATGGAACTCTTGGAGGATATTCAAATCAAAGGCTCTGTCAATTTTACCTGGAACGGAAAAACATACACCCTGACAGGCGTCACCTCCCTGCGGGCAGATCCCAGGCTTTTGCCGGAAAACGGCTGTACCATTTTCTGGAACGAAGGCGCAGACGAGAGTATGTTCTACAGTAGCAAATTGCAGTGTATCATTCCCCAGGAGATGATGAAAACCATGCAGGAAATGGAGGCCTATCGGCTGGCCGAAGAGGCTGCGGAAGCTGGAAAAGAGGACGCGCCTGTTCCGCCTGAGGACATACAGATCACCACGCTGCCCCTGGAACTCGGTTCTCAATTCTCCCAAAATCCAGATTGGGACAGCACGCTGGAAATTATGGGCACTTATCAGGCTTCCAGCGAAACCACCGTCTACTGTTCCTTGGATACCTATGCTGCGGTGGCGGAATGCTTTGGCTTGGGGGTCATGGCAGACGCCGTTTCCGCTACTTTGCGCAACAACCAGGATCTGGCGCTGCTCCGAGAAGCTGCGTTGGAATACTTTGCCGAGCCGGATATCCAAGCGGCGGGGTTAAACGCGGTGGGCGGCTATCTTCATGCCCTGGATATTAACGACTCCCAGCTCCAGCAGGCCAAGCAGGATCTGGAAAACAGCATAACCGTCAACCAGATCGCTGCGGCACTGGTATTCGTCCTGTCGGCAGGAGCAGGCGCTTTTGTGGGCTTTCTGATGATCCGCAGCCGCAAGCGGGAAATCGCTTTAATGCGCACCATGGGTGCTTCCGGTATTCGTATTTATGCCAGCTGTGCCGTGGAGCAGATGGTGTGCGCAATCCTGGGCGCAGTTTTGGGAGGCGCATACTTTTCTTGGCAGCCGCCGCTTCAGCTCTGTCTGTTTGCAGGCGTCTACTTTGCAGGGCTTTCCATTGCCCTTTGGGTCTTTCTGCGAAAAAATTTGCTTACCAGCATCAAGGAGGATGAATGATATGAGCATCGCGCTGAAAAACGTTTCCTACAGCTACCAGGGAAAATACCAGACCGTCCGGGCGGTGGACAATGTTACCTTTGAATTTGAATCTGGAAAGCTCTATGCCATCATCGGAAAGTCTGGCTCCGGCAAGACCACGCTGCTCTCCCTGATGGCTGGATTGGATCTGCCCACCGAAGGCGAAATCCTGGTGAACGGCAAGTCCACAAAGGAATGGAACCGCAACCAGATGCGCCGGGACGCCGTTTCGGTGATCTATCAGAACTACAACCTTTTCCCCCTGCTCACCGTGCAGGAAAACATCCAATATCCTCTGAGCCTGAAGAGAATGCCTCCGAAGGATTCCGCCGGACTGGCTAAGGAAACCCGGGAGCGGGTAGGGCTGCCGGAGCACTATGACAAGCGTTTGCCCAGCCATCTCTCCGGCGGGGAACAGCAGCGGGTAGCCATCGCCCGCGCTCTGGCACAGGGCTGCAAAATTATTCTGGCAGACGAACCCACCGGCAATCTGGACACCACCAATACCCGCAACATTGTGGAGATTTTGTACGCTCTGGCGCACGAGGACAACTGCACCGTCATCATTGTGACCCACGATACGGCGGTAGCCGATCAGGCAGACGTGGTTCTTCAAATGAAAGACGGCTGCTGGGCATAAGAAAAGAAATGGCCGTCAGCGTTCGGAATCAGAACGCCGACGGTCAAAATATTAGGCTTGTGTTTCGGAAGAAACAGAGGGGAGATTGCCGAGGTTATTATTTTCCTTGCCATCGGGGATGGACTTCAGGTATTCCGTATCTCCCCGGTGGGCGATGCCCACGCCGGCAATTTGTCCCTGCTTTGCCATATTCACTGCCT
>DVKX01000085.1 GCA_018715805.1 Candidatus Faecousia intestinigallinarum
TAGAAATTGACCCATATGATACCTCCACTATGCCCTGTGTCCACTGATTTGTCCATTGCAATCCTTAGCTGTTGCACTTTTCTCCAAATTCATGCCCTTGAGGACTGCATTCTTGCCAAACCTCTTCTCGATGGTCAATACGGCCTACCCCAAATTTGATAATAAAAAAGCGGAGTGTCCATTACAGGATACTCAGATCCTATAAGGACGCTCCGCATGGTCGGAGTGTCGGGATTCGAACCCGAGGCCTCTTGGACCCGAACCAAGCGCGATACCAAACTTCGCCACACCCCGATAGCGAGAAACATTATAATGAATGGAACGTCCATTGTCAAGCCCTGCGGAAGATTTTTCCAGACGTTCAGGCAATTTGTCCCGTCAAATACATAGAATCCAAATAAGGAGGGATAAGGATGGGCTATGAAATCCGCTACGGGAAGCCAATGCCTGGGGAAACGAATAACCGGTTCGCGTTTCCGGTATTCTTCGCAGCGCTGCTGCTTTTCCTTGCCGTGGGTATCCGGGCGTTTATACCGGGAGGTTTTTCCGCGTGGATTGCGGAAGCGGCGCCCAAAACTGCTCAGACATGGCAGGCAGTGCAGACAATGGCGCGGCAGATCGAGGAAGGCGAAGCACTGGGAGACGCCCTGGAGCGTTTCTGCCGAGAGGTTTTGGAAAACGCGCAAATTATAAATGGCGCATAAAATTACTATTTCCGCGACGGGGTGTATTATGCTGGCGGCAGGTCTGCTCCTCGTCCCCCTGAGATGGTTTTTGGCTGCGCTGCTGGCAGCGGCAATTCATGAGTGCTGCCATATTCTGGCGATTTCTTTGTGCGGCGGCCGTATTTTTCACCTGCAAATCGGCGCAACAGGCATTACCCTTCTGACAGAACGCTTCACCGGCTGGCGAGGCGCTGTATGCGCAATGAGCGGTCCTGCTGGCGCGCTGCTGCTTTTGCCGCTGTACCGATGGTGTCCAAGACTGGTGTTTTGCGGCATGGCGCAGTCTTTATGGAATTTATTGCCGGTCTATCCGCTGGACGGCGGGCGGGCGCTGCGCTGCATTCTGGAATCCGTGCTGCCCGAGCGCGTCCGTAATTGGGTGGAATGGTCGGTAGCGGCGCCGCTTTTGGCCATTTTTCTCTGTCTGACGTGGAAACTGCATCTGTATTTGCCGGCATTTTTTGCCTTTTTCCTTTTGGTGCGAAAAATAATCTTGCAAAGCAGATTGGAAAGCGCTACAATAGGACTACTACAAAAAATGAGGTAACGAGATGACAGAGCAGCTTGCGCGGATCTTGCCCCTGGTGCAGAAGCCAGCCCGGTACACCGGCGGGGAATTCAACGAGATCAAAAAGGATGTCTCCCAGGTGCGCACCCGGGTGGCGTTTTGTTTCCCGGATACATATGAAATCGGTATGTCCAATATGGGGATGCGGATCTTATACGGTGTAATGAACCAAATGGACGGCGTTTGGTGCGAACGGGTCTTTGCACCCTGGGCGGATATGGAAGCGCTGATGCGGGAGCGGAATATCCCCCTGTGGACTTTGGAGAGCCAGGACAGCGTGGCAGATTTTGATATGATCGCCTTTTCCATCGGGTACGAAATGTGCTATACCAATATTCTGAATATGCTGTATCTGGCCGGTGTCCCGCTGCACAGCGATCAGCGGCAGGGATTGAAAAACATGGTGTTTGCCGGCGGCGTCTGCGCGTTTAACCCAGAGCCTCTGGCGGACTTCATCGACTTCTTTGTTTTGGGGGAGGGCGAGGAGGTCACGCCGGAGATCCTTTCTCTCTATCAGACCGCTCAGGAGCAGAATTGGAGTAAGGACGTCTTTCTGCGTCAAGTGTCCAAAATTCCCGGGGTGTATGTGCCTTCATTTTATCGCCATGAATATCATGCGGACGGCACGCTGGCGCGTATTGTGCCGCTGAACGGTGCGCCGGAACGGGTGACAAAGCGGATTGTAGAAGATTTGGACACGGCGTATGTCCCCACGGAAATGCTGGTGCCTTCCACAGAAATCGTCCATGATCGGGCGAATCTGGAGGTGTTCCGAGGCTGTATCCGCGGCTGTCGGTTTTGTCAAGCCGGCTTTTCCTGCCGCCCTGTGCGGCGAAAAAGTCCGAAAGTGCTCCAGGAGCAGGCGGAGAAGATTCTGGAAAACTCCGGCAATCAAGAGATCACCATTTCCAGCTTATCCACTTCCGATTACCGCAGTCTGCCGGAGCTGATGGAAACGCTGATTCCTTACTGCAAGGAAAACCGCGTCAATTTGTCCGTACCTTCCCTGCGGGCGGACAACTTCTCCCGGGAATTGATGGAAAAACTCCAAACCCTGCGGAAAAGCGGCTTGACATTTGCCCCGGAGGCGGGCACGCAGCGCCTGCGGGATGTAATCAACAAGAATTTGACGGAAGCGGAGATTCTAAACACCTGCGCCATTGCTTTCTCCGGCGGATGGAATCATGTGAAGCTGTATTTCATGCTGGGTCTGCCCACAGAGACAGACGCAGATGTATTGGGAATCGCCGATCTTGTTTATAAAGTCATCCAAACCTGGAAGGAAGCTGCCAGCAACAAAAAGCGGGGTCTGCGCGTCCATGTGGCCACGGCTTTCTTTGTGCCCAAGCCCCATACGCCTTTCCAGTGGGAGAAGCAGATCTCCCCAGAGGAGTACCTGCGCCGCTGCCGCCTGCTGAAAGACCACTTCTATTCCCGTTCCATTGAATATAACTACCACGCCCCGGATCTAAGCCGTTTAGAGGCAGTATTCGCCCGCGGAGATCGTCGGGTTGGCGGCGTAATAGAAGAGGCTTGGAAGCACGGCGCACGATTGGACGGATGGGACGAGTTTTTTTCCTACCAGACCTGGCTGGATGCTTTTGCCGCGCAGGGGGTCGATGCGGATTACTACACTGTCCGGGGCTATGATGAAAGCGAAGTGCTGCCCTGGGACGCAATCGATGTAGGCGTGGACAAGGAATTCCTTCTGCGGGAGCGCCAACGCGCCTATGCCGGGGAAATTACCCCGGACTGCCGTCAGGGCTGTGCTGGGTGCGGCGCAAATCGCTTGCTGAAGGAGGCGGTCTGCGATGGCTAGATTGCTTTTTGAGAAAAAGGGAAATGCGATATGGATCTCGCATTTGGATCTGATGCGGCTGTTTCAGCGATCTTTCAAACGGGCGGGGCTGCCCTTGAAGCATAGCCAGGGCTTTAACCCACGGCCGTCAGTGTCCATTGCACTGCCTCTGTCCGTGGGGGTGGAGAGCCAATGCGAGTTGCTGGATTTTACTCTGGAGGGGGAATATGACCCGAAAGTGGTGCTGCGCCGTCTGAATGAAGCCCTGGTTTCAGGGGTCGTTGTCCGGGATGTCTATGAAAACGGAGGCAAGCTCCGAGATCTGGCGCTGCTCGCCTGCCGGGTGACGCTGGAATATGACGCGGGCGTTCCTCAGGGAGCTTCAGAAGAGATTCAGTCGCTTTTTTCCAGAGACTGCTTAGTTGTAGAGAAAAAGGGAAAATCCGGTCTTGTGGAACAGGACATTCGTCCCATGATCCACAGTGCGGAGGTTTTGCAGGCAGGGGAAAAATGCGTACGGATCGAGGCGGTTATCCGCTGTCAGAATCCCACGCTGAATCCCGCGCTTCTGGCGGCGGCCATCGGCAAATATCTTCCCCAATACCGTCCGGATTTTACAAAAATCTGCCGGGAAGAAATCTACGACGATACAATGACCATATTCCGATAAGGAGAGAATTATCATGGAGAACAAGGACACGATTATTTTGGAAGATTGCCCCTCCTGCCGGGGAACGGGCGTGCTGTCCCATGAAGGCGGCTGGAACGTGCAGGTGGAGTGCCTGGATTGCGGGGCGCATACCGTATATGTAGAGTACAAGACGGCAGCGGAAAAAGAGCGCGCCGAACGTCAGGTCGCCTTGCTTTGGAACATGGGCAAAGTTATCAAATTAGATCCTGGCGAATAAATTCAAAAAAAAGAAAAAAAATGCTTGCATTTTTTGATAGAGTATGCTAGAATACGGAGGCAGTCGAGAGATGCAGGCAAATATCCGGGTGTGGCGAAGTTTGGTATCGCGCTTGAATGGGGTTCAAGAGGCCGCTAGTTCGAATCTAGTCACTCGGACCAAATAAGCACTACATTTTTGATGCCATTGGTATCGAAGCTGTAGTGCTTGTTTTTTGCCGAAAATCCTTGCTGAGCAAGGACTTTCGGCTTTTTCTGATTTTAGTTAAGTTTTATTTTGCTGACCGCAGATCGGATCTAACGGGTTTTTTGAGACTGTTTCCTATCCACGCGGAAACTATTTTGTTTACACCATTTTAAGGAGGATTACCTCATCGTGACAATCATGGACGCAGTCAAAGCACGCCATTCGGTCAGAAGTTATAAGGCTGTTCCTATTGGGCAGGAGATCATTGCAAAATTGCAGGGAGAAATCAATGCCTGCAACAAAGAGAGCGGTCTTCACATCCAGCTTGTGACCCAGGAACCCAGGGCGTTTGACGGCTTTATGGCGCACTATGGCAAATTCAGCGGGGTGCAGAATTACATTGCTCTTGTTGGCAGGAAATCCTCTGACCTGGAAGAAAAGATCGGCTACTACGGCGAGCGAGTTGCGCTGCTGGCTCAAAATCTGGGGCTGAATACCTGTTGGGTGGCTATGACCATGTCCAAGGGCGTGGTCAAGAAAAACTGCACCATCGGCAGCGGTGAAAAACTGGTGGCGGTTCTCTCCCTGGGCTACGGCGAAAGCCAGGGCTTTGCCCATAAATCCAAGCCGATGGACGACCTGTGCACCGTTCAGGGCAAAATGCCGCAATGGTTTAGAAACGGCATGGAGGCGGCACTGCTGGCGCCCACTGCCATGAACCAACAGAAATTTAAGTTCACCTTTGATGGAAGCAACGTTGATGCAATATCCCTCGGCGGGTTCTGCTCCAAGATTGATCTGGGCATCGTTAAATACCACTTTGAGATTGGTGCAGGCAAGGAAAACTTCACTTGGAAATAATACCCAAAGAGCGGCTCCTCACTGCCAGGACGGCGGTGAGGAGTTTTTTATGTGGAGAGTTTTTCTGAACCCCTGTGAAAATTATCAACTATTTCCATTCGGTTTTGTAATATGTAAGGAGCAGGAATTTGTCCTGCTCTTTCGCTTTGCAATGGTATTTTCCACGCCGTCGGCGTCAAGACCTAAGCTTTTCCTGCTGCCAGCGACGCTCGCATCGCTCCCAGAACTCTTTTGTCATCTGTTCATAGGTTTCCCGTTCCAGGAGATAACTCATACAATGGTCTGCTCCCGGCACGATCAAAAGACGTTTGCTTCCTGGGCAGGCTTTATAGTTCTCATAGCACATTTCCACAGGCACAAAGCGATCGTCTGCGCCATGGATTAAAAACACCGGAACTCTGCAATGGGCAAGTGCTTGGGTGGTGGACGCCGCGTCCGCCGCCATGCCCGTCCGCCTCCGGCATTGCCTGGCTACGCCGGCTCTATAGGGCGCATAGGGGATGTGGAGATTGTTTTCCGAAACATATTTCCAAATGGCGGGAGGCGATGTAAAAGCGCTGTCCGCTGCGATGCCGCAGACGCATGGCGGCAGCCCCAAATCCGCCGCCATCAGTACGGTGGTCGCTCCCATAGACGTCCCCGCCAGGTAAATTGGCAGCCTGCCGCCGGTACGCTCCCCTGCCCAATTTGCCCAGGCCAGACAGTCGTAACGCTCCAGCAGCCCAAAGCTGATACACGCGCCGCCGCTATTATTCTGCCCCCGCTGCTCAGCATACAGCACTGCGCAGTGATGGCTATGCCAGAAGTCCGCAATGCATCCAAAATCCTGCGACCAGGAGGAACGCCATCCGTGCATGGCTATGATAACCCGCTCGGGACATTCGCTCCCACGCCAGTGTCCCACCAGACGCACGCCGTCTTTTCCCTGAATCACTACTATTTCACAGTTCCGGCTCTCCAGCCGCTGCGCCGCCTGATGCAGCAGCTGGCTGCGGCTCTCCAGTTCCGCGCTCCCGGAAATTCGCACCTTCCCCCAACGCATAGGCGCGGGGTCACGATCCATAGCAATCTTTGCCATTTTTTCAGTAAATCGCTGATGGGCGACACTGTAAAGCGACAGCGTTCCCGCAGCGATTCCCAGGATTAGCTTTGCGCGTTGACGGTTCATAAGCATATTCCTTTCCTTGCAGCTCTTCCCTATCTTTCCCATTTTAGCTGCAAGCAAACCAAAAAGAAAATGACCCTTGACTGCCGACCTTTCGGTTTCTCGCAGCCAAGGGTCATTTCCCTTCGCTCTTATTATCTAACATCTATGGTTACCTCCGTTTTCTTCTGATTTGCACGGCCAGACTGC
>DVKX01000086.1 GCA_018715805.1 Candidatus Faecousia intestinigallinarum
ATATTGTGTAGAGATTACAGAAGTAACAGACGAAAATCAAGATGGACGTGTTGATCTTGCCGATGTAGAGTATTTAATGCGAAATAAGAAAAACGCTATGACATTACTTGACGGAGATGGAGACTTTCGCAGCGCTGAATGCGTAGAATTATTGAAACAGGCGGATATTATTGTTACAAATCCCCCGTTTTCACTTTTTCGTGAGTACATAGCATTGCTTGAAGAATATCAGAAAAAGTATGTCATCATTGGCAATATGAATGCAGTGACATATAAGGAAATATTCCCGATGATTGCGGAAAATAGATTGTGGTTAGGCTATAACAGCGGGCATTTCTGGTTTAAGGTACCCGATTCCTATGAAATTAAAAAGACTGATTTTAAGATAGATGAATATGGGCAGAAATGGCGGCGCATGGGAAATATATGTTGGTTTACAAATCTGGACATCGAAAAGCGGCACGAAAATATGCCGCTGTTTAGAACTTATTCGCCGGATAAATACCCTAAATACGATAATTATGACGCTATCAACGTAGACAGAACGGTTGATATTCCATGTGATTATTATGGAGTAATGGGTGTTCCCATTACTTTTCTCTCTCAATATAATCCCGAACAGTTTGAAATCGTTGCTTTCCGCAAAGGGAATGATGGGAAGGATTTAGTTTATTCATTCACAGATAATTCACAATCTGTTCATGTAGAGAGAGAGAAATCATTTTGTGCCTTTCGACAATAATTGCGATAATGATTTGGATTTTTATACTTATGTCGAGCGGCAAAGATGAACTTAGGGAGATCAAAGATGGAACCCCGAAAGACAACAACATGAACTACTGCCCCAACTGCGGTGCCCGCATGGGTAAGGAGGCACTGAACGATGATCCAAAAGATGAAACCGATTCTTTTTAACGCCGAGATGGTGAGAGCGATTCTGGATGGTCGGAAGACCGTCACCCGGCGGAAGGTGTTGCTTCCGAACTACGGGTACTTTATACATGAGCCTCCCCGCTGTGTCCCCCCGTATAGGGCGGGCGATATCCTGTATGTCCGAGAGACGTTTGCCAAGGTCGCCGCACACACCTACTGGTACAGGGCTGATTATCCTGTTCAAAACATCTTGTGGCGTCCATCCATCCACATGCCTAAGGAGGCCGCCCGGATTTTCCTGCGGGTGACGGCGGTGCGGGTGGAGCGGTTGAGAGAAATTACAGTGGAGGACGCGGCCAAAGAGGGGTGTAAAAATCCAATGCGATTTGATGAACTGTGGAACAGCACCATCAAGCCCGCCGACCTCCCTAAATACGGCTGGGAAGCAAACCCCTGGGTGTGGGTGATCGAATTTGAGCGGATTTCTAAAGAGGAGGCACTGAACAATGCGAATTGAACGCAAGCGGTATGTAGTTATGCGAAGGAACCGAACAGAGGTATGGTGCGGCCTCTCTAAGAATTTCAGTTTCCGCCCCATTTCAGAGGTCAAAGATGTATCGGTAAAAACCTATCACTCCGAAGCACAGGCAGAAAGTGGGTGTTCTTCATGGGACAGAGATTTTGAGGTTGTTCCTGTTATCGAAACAATTTTGACAGAAGATGAGTTACCCACCCTTCCCCAGCCCAGCAGCGAGCCGCTGACGCTGGAGGAGATGCGAGGGATGGACGGGGAGCCAGCGTGGATAACTCCAGCAAAAGCGCGAGGTAATATCCCAGCCAGGTGGATGCTGTTCGCCGGAGTGCGGCAGGGTGTGTGCTTATTTATGCCCGCAGGTGGTATCAGCCAAGGGTACCGCACAGAGAGCTATGGCAAAACATGGCTTGCCTACCGCCGCCCACCGGAGGGAGAGGAGGAAATATGAATGAAAAAGAAAATCCTTGATGTGACCTGCGGGTCAAGGACTATCTGGTTTGACAAGCACCACCCAGCTGCTATCTACTGCGACAGGCGGCAGGAAGAGTTTGTCAAAACATGGAAGAGCACTAACGGATCCTCTGAACGGAAGTGTATAATCTAACCGGATGTGATTTGTGATTTCACGAATTTGCCATTCGAAAATTGCTCGTTTTCACTAATTGTCTGGGATCCGCCCCACTTAAACAACATCGGGGAAATCTCTTGGATGTATAAGAAATATGGTCGTCTTGATGATAACTGGCCGCAGATGCTTCACGACGGTTTTCGAGAATGTATGAGAGTTCTGAAGCCAGACGGCGTACTTATTTTCAAGTGGGCGGAGACACAGATTCCGGCCACGGAGGTTTGGAACGCTATTGGTCAAAAGCCCCTTTTCGGGCACCACAGCGGCAAGAAAATGGGGACTTTTTGGGGATGTTTTATGAAATTATCAAAGGAGGACACCTGATGGAGACGACAATATACTGCCAGGATTGCCCTATTCGAAAGGCGTTTGCCCGTGTTTTTGATATGTACTTCTGGCGGGATGATTGCCCCTACCGGTGCGATTATGCCGAAAGAGGAAAGGAGAAGACAAATGATTTGGACTTGCGTGGAAATGCCAGATTACATCAAGCGGGAGGACGTACTTAATGTGCTGAAGAAGTATCCAACCGGGACATGGCGCGGGGTGCCTGTCTATTCTGATGAAATGAAGTCCGCTATGGCGGAAATAGCCAACTTCCCTGCCGCCGATGTGGTATCCCGCGAGGAATACGAGCGAATGAAGTGGGAACGCGATTTGGCGTTTAAGGCGCTGCTCTGGCGGTGGAAGTTTTTGAAAAAGGGGTAATTAAATGCGAAAAGTTAAACGGAGGATATTTTCCGGCGCGGTATGTGAGCAGCTTGTCTATTCCATTTCCGACCGCGCAAAGCTTTCAACATCAAAACCGCGCCCGCGTTTTAAGGATGAAGCTGAACGGATCGCGCATAAGACTTTGATTAGCCGCCGCCATCACCGCCGTTTGGTCAACGAGAATTTCTCGCCTGCCTCCTGGTATGGGACGCTGACTTTCGATGCCGAAAACGAGTGCCATACTTTTGAGGAAGCGAAAAAGGCGCGAGATTTATACTATCGCCGGCTAAAGCGAAAATATCCAGATAGCGTTGTTTCCCTGTACATTGGGCGGGGAAAGACGACGCACCGCTTACACTTACATATATTAGTAGACGGGATCCCGAAAGAATATTTGGAGGAGCAATGGAAGCTTGGCCGCATATCTAGGATTGACCATTTGCGCGAGCACTGCTACTACGACGGTGTTGACCATGGCCAAGATTATACGGGCTTAGCGGATTATCTATTTAACCACTGGACGCCGGAGCAGGGCGGCCACCGCTGGAAGATGTCCAAGAACGCCCGCCGTCCTGAGACGGAAGACCCTACGGAATGCCGTGTCGCGTATTCAAAAGAGCATCCGCCCAGGCCTCCAAAGGGATATATCCTAGTAGAATCCACCGTCACCGAATACGGCTATCAATACTTTAAGTATGTTGTGGACAATAGAAAGAAAAAGCAGCGCCGCCCGAAAATAAGGGGATCATCGTCTGCTTAAGTTTGGCCTTGTAGATGCGTAAAGTTTTAGAACCACGAAGGAGGAAATTATGAATTACCGAAACGAAGCAATTCAAAAACTGCGGGAGTACCGGGCGAAGAAAAATTCGCTAAAAACCATCCCGGAGGAAGTGAAGCGGCTGGAATTGGAATTTGATGCGATTAAGTGTGCATTGGGAATCTCGGGAAGAATAACGACTGGCAGTGACGTGGATAACCGGTTGATCTCCAACATTGCCAGACGTGAGGAATTGATGCACACCCTGCGCATCACGGAACTGTTTACAAAGACGGTGGAGGATGCACTCGCTTTTCTGGACGACGAAGAACTAAGAATCATTTCTGCCATGTACATTGATCCGGTTCCCAATGCTGTGGATCGGCTGCGGGAATCATTATGTTTGGAGCAGGCGGCGATTTACAACCGCCGAAACCAGGCGCTGCGCAAATTCACACTTGCCTTTTACGGCATGACGGAAAGTGTGTAAAAAAAAGAGAACAAAAGACGGCTTGCGTGTGCTATATTAGTAGCGTGATAAATGGGACACGGGAGCAAACGCGCTGTGTCCATTTCTTTTGGCAAAGGAGGGATGAGCGTGTCAAGCTTTGATTATGGGTCTGTTCGTTGGAAGAAGAAACGCGCCGCAATTCTCCGGCGCGATGGGTATCTCTGCCAAAACTGCAAAAGATACGGAAAAGTTTCGGAAGCTGTTGAAGTTCACCATGTCAAACCGGTTGAATTGTGGCCGGAATTGGCCTGGGACAGTGGGAACATGGTGAGTTTATGCCCAAAATGCCATAGAAAAACTCACCCGGAAAAGGGGAAAAAGCCGCTTGGCTACGAATCCCCCCCCTATTCAGGTGCGTAGCACCTGGTTTTTGCTACTCGCTGGGTGCACTATTTCCAACTCCGGCTAAAAATATCAAAAAGGGGGTAATTTCATGTCTGAAAGTTGGAAAAAACCGAAAAATATGACCGAAGAAAAATGGCGGCGGCTGATTGTGCGACAGTGCAAAGGCGTGAAGACTTACCGCCCGGAATTTGATGCCCCCATCGCCGCATTGGCGGCGATATTGACGGAGCGCGATAAGATCTATGCGGCCTATATCGCGGATGGCGGGCGGCCATTGGTCTGGTATACGAATAAGGGCGGCGCGGAAAATCTTACGAAGAATCCGCTGCTCTCCCAGTGGGCGGATTTTAACGAATCCGCCTTGAAGTATTGGCGGGAACTGGGTCTTACTCCGGCTAGCTTGCAGAAAATGACAGGAGGCGCGCTGAAAGAGGGCGAGCCGTCAGGCTTGGCCGCCGCGCTGCAAGGTATTGATCTCGGTTAATGGAAAACACTGGCCGGTTGTCTTGGAATACGCGGAAAGCATCCGGGACGGCAGAAAGCTGGCGGGAAAGTGGCTACGCCTTGCCGTAGATCGTTTTTTCGCCGATCTGGCCAACCCAGTGTATGAAATGCAGGCGAAAGACCCAGAGTTCTGCATCCAGACCATTGAGCGATGCCTTTGCCACGCTCAGGGAGAAGCGTTAGACAGCACCCCTTTACGAGGTACTCCGTTCCTTCTCCAGCCCTTTCATATATTCATCGTCTATAACATGGTCGGATTCAAACTGCGTGGAACCAATGTACTGCGGTTCCACGAGACGCTTATTTTTGTTCCGCGCAAAAACGTCAAGACTACCTTTGCGGCGGCGTTGGCGTTCGCACTATCGCTTCTGTTTCGCCGCAGCGGATCAAAGCTATATATCACAAGCGCGGCAATGCAGCAGTCGTTGCAGGCGTTTAATTTTTTAACATACAATATCCGCCGCATGGGGGAGGATGCGAAACGTGGCGGCAACGTGAAGATCGTCGATAATAACAATGAACACAGCCTGTCGGCCACATTCACCGATGGGTCTTTTTATATCCAGGCGTTGGCAGCAAACCCAGATGCCCAGGATTCGCTGAACTGCAATATTGCGATTTGCGATGAGATCCACGCTTATACGCGGCCAAAGCAGTACAATCTTTTCAAAGAGGCGATGAAGGCCTATACAAACAAGATGATTATTGGCATCAGCTCCGCTGGGGACAATGAACAGGCGTTTCTTGGTCAGCGGCTAAAGTATTGCAAAAAAGTCCTGGAGGGCACCGTCCGTGATGAGCAGTATTTCATCTTCTTATGTTGTGCAGATGAAGATGAAAATGGGGAGATTGATTTTACAAATCCAAAAGTCCATGAAATGGCCAATCCATCTTATGGCGTTACCATTCGGCCGGAGGAGATTCTAAACGATTCTTTGCAGGCGTTGAACGATCCGCAGCAGCGGAAGGATTTCTACGCCAAATCGCTGAACGTGTATACCACCGCCCTCCGCGCGTATTTCGACATTGAGGAGTTCCAGCGCAGCGATGCCAAGTATAGCTGGACGTTGGCAGAATTGGCTAAGCTTCCCATCGATTGGTTTGGAGGGGCTGACCTGTCTAAATTGCACGACCTGACGGCGGCGGTGCTCTTTGGGAACTATAAAGGGGTGGACATCATTATCCCACACGCTTGGTTCCCGGTGGTTGCGGCGCATAAGAAGGCGGAGGAGGATAATATCCCGCTTTTTGGATGGAAAGACGACGGTTGGCTGGATATGAGCAATCATCCAACTGTGAATCATGCCGAGGTTGTCGCGTGGTTTTCCACCATGAAGGGGAAAGGATTTAGAATCCGTCAGGTCGGCCATGACCGGAAATTCTGCCGGGAATACTTCCTAGGTATGAAAGCCGCCGGCTTTAACATCATAGACCAGCCGCAGTATTACTACAAGAAATCAGAAGGGTTTCGCTATTTGGAAAAGTCAGCAAAAAATGGAACGCTGTATTACCTTCACGCGGAACCCTTTGAATACTGCGTCGGAAATGTCCGTGCAATCGAAAAAACGGACGATATGATTATGTACGAGAAGATTCAAAAAGAAATGAGAATTGACGTATTTGACGCCGCCGTGTTTGCCTGCATTCGATATCTTGAAAATATGGACAAGACGCGCAAGGGCAAGGAATGGTGGGGAGAGGAGGCTCAGAAATGAAAAAAACGATACAAGCCCGCCCAAGGGCGCGGGCGGAACCCCAGCAAACCCGCAGCCTGGTGGGGTTTTGGCAGGGAAGTAACCTGGACGACTTGACGTGCGCTGGATATGTGTCGCTTTCGCACAATCCAGAAATCGTGACAGCCGTGGATACCATCGCGCGTTTGGTGGGCAGCATGACGATTCATCTCATGCGCAATACCCCACAAGGGGATATCCGGGAGGTCAATGCGCTCAGCCGGCTGGTGGACATCTCGCCGAACAGCTACATGACCCGCTCCAATTTTATTTCATGGATTGTAAAAACAATGCTGCTGGAAGGCAGTGGGAACGCCCTTGTTTGGCCTCAGACTTCCGGCGGCTACATCCACAGCTTGCACCCGATTTCCCCGGCGTATACAGCATTTGTGCCGGATGGATTTTCCTACAGGATTTTGGTTGCGGGAAAAGAATTTGACCCCGGGGAGATGCTGCATTTTGTAGCGAACCCGGGGTCGCTCTATCCCTGGAAGGGCGAAGGCTATCGGGTGGCGCTAAAGGATGTGGCTGAAAATCTCCACCAGGCCGCTGCTACGGAGAAGGGGTTCATGTCGTCGAAATGGAAGCCGTCGCTGATCGTCAAGGTGGACGCGCTGACAGATGAGTTTTCCAGCCCCGCAGGCCGGAAGAAGCTGCTGGATTCCTATGTTGCCAGCGGCAGCGCTGGGGAGCCGTGGCTGATCCCGGCAGAGCAATTTGACGTCCAACAGGTCAAGCCGCTATCCCTATCGGATCTTGCATTGGCGGATTTCGTGAAGCTGGATAAACAGACAGTCGCCAGCATTCTTGGCGTTCCTCCCTTTGTTCTGGGCGTGGGCGACTTCCAACGCGACGCCTGGAATAGCTTTATATCCACGCGAATCATGCAGATTGCGCAGAACATCCAGCAGGAGTTGACACGGAAGCTGCTCTATAGCCCGGACTATTATTTCCGATTTAACAATCGTAGTCTCTACAACTATGACTTGTCTGAACTGGCTACCGTGGCAGACAATCAGTTTGTTCGGGGCATCATGACTGGGAATGAAGTCCGCGACTGGATCGGCCTATCCCCCAGAGACGGGCTGGACGAGCTTGTGATCTTGGAAAATTACATCCCGAGAGGCATGATCGGAGATCAAAATAAGTTAAACCCAGAGGGAGGTGAGGACAAATGAAATTCCGTACTGCAATTTCTAAAGACGCGTCGTTCACCACCCGGGCGGAGGACGGCGAGCTCTACATTGAAGGGTATTTTGCCGTTTACAACTCCCGGTACGACATCACAGATGCCGCATACGAGACCATCGACCCGGGCGCGTTTGACGGTCAGCTTGCGCGGGATATTCGTGCGTTGACAAATCACGATCACACCCTAGTACTTGGGCGTACTACGGCGGGCACGCTGACGCTGCGGCTGGATGAGCGCGGTCTGTGGGGATCCATCCGGGTTAACCAAGCAGACCAGGACGCGTTGAATCTCTATGAACGGGTAAAGCGGCGGGATGTGACCCAATGCAGCATTGGCTTCGACATCTTGGAAGAGCGCTGCGAGACGGTTGACGGCGTGACGATCTTCCATATTCGCCGCGTGACATTATACGAGGTTAGCGTAGTTACGTTTCCAGCCTATGCTGATACATCCGTCCAAGCAAGGATGCGGGATCTTGAGGCGGAAGCGCAGCGAAAGACAGATATTTGGCGGAGTTCACTCCGCAGAAAATTGAAAGGAGAATAAACCATGGCACTGAAAAGGTTGATGCTGCAGCGCAGCATCGAACTCAAAAGACAAGAACTGGCGGCACTTCAGGCGAAAGACGCGGATTTTCTGACGCGTGAACAGGAGTTAGAAGCCGCCATCAACGAGGCGACGACGCCGGAAGATCAGGACGCGGTCACGAGGAGCGTGGAAGCATACGACGCTGATTTTTCCGCGCACAATTCTGCGAAAGACGCGCTGGAGACGGAGATTGGCAATCTGGAGGCCGACCTTGCCGCAGAAGAAGCGAAGAAGCCCAACTTGGATACTGGCGATCCTAACCGCCAGCAAGAAACAACTGAAAGGAGAATTCCTATGAGCAATTTTAATATTCGCAGCCTCCCCCTTGGCCAGCGCGTTTTTGACGCCATGCCCGCAGAATCTCGCGCGGCCATCCTCCAGAGGGACGATGCGAAAGCATTCCTGGCGCAGATCCGCTCCATGCGCGGCCAGACCCGTGCGATTACCGGCGCGGAACTGATGATTCCGGTGGTGTACTTGGATCTTATTTCCGAAAACGTATACCGCTATTCCAAACTCCTCCGCCATATTCGGGTGCGCAGCGTCAAGGGCGAAGCGCGCCAAACGATCTCTGGCATCGTGGAGGAGGCCGTTTGGATGGAAATGTGCGGTGCGCTCAATGAGTTAAATTTTGGGTTTAACCAAATCACGCTGGATGGATATAAGGTCGGCGGATTCATCGCCGTCTGCAATGCGATTCTTGAGGATTCCGATCTGGCGCTCTCTTCCTGGATTGTGGAGGCTATTTCGGAGAGTATTGGCCTGGCGCTGGACAAGGCGATTCTATATGGGAAAGGAAGCGCCGGCCGGATGCCCCTGGGCATCGTCACCCGCCTGGCGCAGACCCAGAAGCCCTCCGATTATCCCGCCAATGCCCCGGAGTGGGTGGATTTGCACACGAGCAATATCCTGAAGATCTCCGCTGATCTCACCGGGGCGGCATTCTGGTCTGCGTTGATGTTGGCAACGGGGAATACATATACGCGCTACAGCCGGGGAGATCAGGTGTGGTCGATGAACTCCAAGACCTATGCGCTTCTGCGCTCCAAGGTCATTACATTCACGGCCACGGGCGACTTGGCGTCCAGCGTATTCGGATACTTGCCTATCATCGGCGGCACAGTGGAAGTGCTGGAATTCATCCCCGACGGCGACATCATCGGCGGCTACGGTGAGCTGTATCTGCTGCTCCAGCGCTCCGGCATGACCATTGAGGCCAGCCGGGAGGTGCAGTTCATCCAGGACAACACCGTTTTCCGAGGCAAGCAGCGGGCGGACGGAGCCCCAGTCATTCCGGGCGCTTTTGTGGCTATCAATATCAACGGGACGGATGTCACCACCACGATCCCCTTTGCGGCGGACACCGCGAATGACGCCAATCTGGATTCCTTGGAGGGGCTGACCCTTTCCCCCAGCTTTGACGCAAAGATCCTGACCTATGCGGCCACTGCGTCCGCTGCTTCCAACGCCATCAGCGCGACCCCGGCGCAGGCGTCCGCCAGTGTCGCGATCAGTTACAACGGCAAAAACGTCCGAAATGGTGGCAGCGTCACCTGGTTGGCCGATGGAGCTGCGCACCCGCTGACGGTCACCGTCAGAAATGGCAACGCCGTCCGCGTCTACACCGTCAATGTGACGAAGGCCGCAGCTGACGGTTAAGGTGGCAGTGTATGGACGCTGAAGCTGTCTTGAAGATCGCAAAGGCAAGCCTAAACCTACTGAACGACCACCAAGACGCGTTCCTCCGCTCCTTGATTTCGAGCATTCAAGAAGAACTTCGAATTCAAGGCATCGTGCTGACGGATTCTGTGGCGGATGTTGAGATGGTTGCCGAATCGGTAGCCATTCGATTTCGAATGCGCGCCGAAACGGATCAGGATATGCCGAGGTATCTCAAGTTTTTGAGAAACAACCGCCTTTTCTCCCAAAAATCGAAGGAAGGCGGTGGCGGCAATGCGGATGGATGACGGTATGCTGACCGTCTGCAATTTGACGCTGGAAGCGTCCACCGGCAATATGCCGGTGGAGCGCTTGTCCCCCATATCCCGCCATTTCTACGGCGCGCGGACGGTGGGCATGAACCGGCAGTATGCCGCCATGGGTGTCAATGAGCGAGTGGATATGCTGGTGCGGATTTGGCGGGACAGAAATATCCATATTGGAGATTATGTGCTGCTGGAAGACGGCCAGCAATACCGCATTGATCAGGTGCAGCAGGTGGACGATGAGCACGGCCTCCCGGCTACAGATCTAAGCCTATCAAAATTGGAGAACAACTATGCTGTTAAATCAGAGTAAGTTAAAGGCGCTTGGGGAGGCGCTTGCGGCGGTGGTGCCGAATACCTACCACTACTGGCGCCCCCGGCTCCAGCCTCCATTCTGCGTATGGGCGGAGGACAGTGGCAATGCGTTTTGCGGAAATAACCGGGTGGCGGAGCAGGCCATTCATGGCACAGTGGACTATTTCACGCTGGAGGAATATGACCAGACCGTAGAGAGGATTCAAGAAGCGTTGAATACGCAGCCCATCGGTTGGGCGCTGAATAGCGTCCAATTTGAGGAAGAAACAAATCTGATCCACTGGGAGTGGAGTTGGGAGATGTGATATATGGCCAATATGACGTGGAAGGGTCTAAAAGAGTATGAGCGGCAGCTGGAAAAGCTGATTGATGCGAATGTCGTGAGAGGGATCGCAAGCAATGTGGTCTATGTTGGCGCAGAAGTGCTTGCAGACCAAATTCGGAATGGAATCAGCTCTCTGCCTGTCGTCGCCAATGATGTGCATGGCTCGGACGCTGAAAAGTTGTCAGGTATTACGCAAACACAGAAAGATGGCCTGGATGAATCCTTGGGTATTTCTCCTCTTCGGAATGAGGGAGGGCGCTATAGCCGCAAGGTTGGATTTGACGGCTATAACGCTACGAAAACGCGACAATATCCAAATGGCCAGCCCAATGCCCTTATTGCCCGGGCAGTGAACAGCGGAACATCGTTCCGGCAGAAGATCCCTTTCGTGGATAGCGCCATTCGGTCAGCGAGGAAAGATGCTGAGAAGGCCATGGCTGAAGAATTTGACAAGAGCATTGAAAAAGTAATGAAATAAGGAGGAATACATATGGGTGCAGCAGGACGTGTGGTCACTGGTTTTTCGTATCCAGTGGTCGGAAGATACAACAATACAGGCGGCGCGGTCAGCTATTCCGGCGGAATGGTGTTGGCGCGGGGCGTTTCTGTGTCGTTAGATCTTGAGGTTTCTGACGATAACAATTTCTATGCGGATAACGTGGTGTCGGAGACCGATGGTGGGCGATTCACCGGCGGAACTGCAAAGCTGACCGTGGACGGGTTGAACCCGGAGGCGGATCGCTTCGTTCACGGAAAGGGTGAACCGGTAGAGGTATCCTATGGCGAATCCCAGAAGGTTGAGGTTACACAAGATTCAACGGCAGCCGCCGCGCCGTATCTTGGGATCGGCTATATCGTGCGATACCGCTCCGGCGGCCAAGATATTTTCGTCCCAACGATTCTAACAAAGGCGAAATTTGCCGTCCATGGCGGCGAAGCGGCAACGCAGGAAGAGAATATTGAGTGGCAGACGTCGGAGCTGTCGGCCAGTCTCGCCCGCGACGACAGCACAGCAGCCTCCTGGCGGTGGATCTGCGAAGACCAGACGACTGAGGCGGCGGCCAAGGCGATTCTCAACGGAATTCTAAACGTCTCCACTACTACTCCAGGGGGTGGCGGCTGATGGTCACGGTAAATATTCGGGGCACAGACTTCCCTTTGTGTTTGACGGTGGCGGCGCTGGAACGCCTCAGCATTGAGTGCGGCGACTTAAAAGGGCTGCCGGACTATCTGAATGGCGGAGAGGAGAAAAACCTCTGCCAATCCGCCTACAACGCGGCCTACCTTTTGGGAATTCTGGTAGAAGAGGGGGAGGAGCATCGCTGCATGGAGGAGCGCTTTTCTGGCGGCGATTCCTCCCGCCGGAAAGTGCCTTCTCCAGAAGACCTTACGCGGCTCCTGAACTTTCAGGAGACAAGAGCGTATCTCCCGATGATTTGGGCGGCGATTGATGAATCTCTGCATCAGGATATTGCGGCGGAAGCGCCAAAAAACGGAACCGGCGGCGCAGAGGAGTGAAACTCTGCGCCGCTTGGCTTTTATACTGGGGTAGAAAATTTGGTATGCAAAAATATGAAGTTCTGCATACCCGCCTTGGCGAGATGCTGGAGATGATCGACTGCCACGCCATTGCCAACGGCGCGGCGCCCCAAAAACGAAAATTGACTTATGATGAAGCTATCCAAATGAGGTGATTTCATGCCCGCTAGCATCGGCCCCGTTATTAAGATTGACGGCGAGCGAGAGTTCCGCGCCTCCATTCGCCAAATCAACGAAGAAATGAAGCTGTTGGAAGCGGAGACGAGGGCGGCGACCCGTGCGTTTGATGCCAATGGCGATGAGCAGGGGAAGCTTACCAAGACTTCCGAGAATTTGCGGCGCGAAATCAAACTGCAATATGAACGGATGGCTCTGCTGGAAGACGCAGTGGCCAAGGCCAGTGCCAAATATGGCGACGGGTCTATCCAGGCCACCCGCCTTAGAACCGCGCTTTTTGATACCCAGGCTACAGTTAGCGGCCTGGAATCGGATTTGGCGGATACAACAGACCAACTGAACCATTTCGGCGAAGAGATGCAGGAGGTGGGCGACGAGACCAAGAGCAGCAGCCAGGACGTGCTGAGTTTTGGCGACATTCTAAAGGCCAATTTGGCGAGCGGCGCGATTTTGTCTGCCGTGAAAAATCTGGCGGGAAAAATCCTGGAGATCGGCAAGGCGGCGGTGGAATCAGCCGCAGATGTGCGGGCGGAGAACGCCCAATTCGAGCAGACCTTTTCGGAGCTGGAATCCACAGCCCGGGATGTCCTGGAATCGGTGTCGAAAGAATCCGGGGTGGCGGCTACCCGGATTCAAGGCAGCTTTACAAAACTGTACGCGTTCACAAAAACTACAGGCGCAGATTCTGCGGAAGCCCTGGATATTGCCTCCCGCGCTATGACGGCGGCGGCGGATAATGCCGCCTACTATGACCGTTCCATTGAGGACGTCACAGAATCTCTCCAGTCTTTTCTCAAGGGAAATTACGAAAATGATGCCGCTCTTGGCATCTCTGCGACGGAGACTACGCGGAATGCAGCGGCGAACAAGCTGTATGCAAAGAGCTTCAACGAACTTTCCGAATCTCAGAAAGTTGACGTGCTCCTCTCTATGGTGGAGGCAGGCAACGAAGCCTCCGGCGCGCTAGGGCAAGCCGCCCGGGAAGCGGATCAATGGACAAACGTCACAGGAGAGTTGTCCGAGGCGGGGCGGCAGCTTCTGGCCGTCATTGGCGACCCGATTCTAACCGGCCTGACACCTATTCTCCAGGGAATCACAAATACAATCAACGCCATGATCGCGCCCAAACCCTGGGAAGAGCTGTCCAACAAGTTTTCATCGCTTAACAGTGCCATTGGCGATATTGAAGATGAGTTTGCTTCGACAACTGACGCGGTAAAAAGTACGGCATTTGCTGCTGAAATTTATGTCGAGCAGCTGAAAGACTTGGAACAGGCGGGGCTGGATACCGAGCGTGCCCAGGAAAAATACCGGCTGACGGTTGAACAGTTGAATGACCTAATTCCAGAACTGAATTTGACAATTAGTGAAGAAACTGGCCTAATTGAGCAGAGTACGGATTCGATTTTGGAGAATGTTGATGCCTGGAAGAAAAGAGCGCTGCAAGAAGCTGAGCAGAAAAAATATGGTGATTTAATTGCTAAGCAAGCGGAAGCAAGCGTAGCACTCGCCGATGCAAAGGGAAAGCAAATCAATTTGGAGACTGAAGAAATCGTTCTCCGAGAAAGGCTTTCGGAATTAACGCAAGGCTGGACAGAGGAACAGCGTCAAGAGCTGTATAACTTAGCGGCGAAAAATCTACAATTGGATCTTTCAAGCCTTTATACGCGAAACTATACCCAGGCCATAGAAGAGGGCAGCGAAAGCAGGGAGGATCTGATTCGACAGCTGGAGGAGACTTATTACGCGCTGATCGAAAATACCACCTCTCAAGAGTACCTGACAGAAAAAATTTCTGAGGGCGAAGAAGCTGTTAGCAACTATGACGCTGAACTTGAAGAAGCCCAGGCAAATATGCAGGCATACAATGAAAGCCTCTATGCTGCCGGCGCGGGACAGGACACCATGTCCGAAAAGATCCAGGCTACCCAGGCCACCCTGGACGCGCTGGAGCAGGAATACGCAGACGCCGTGGCGGCAGCGCGGGAATCTATTGACTCTCAAATCGGCCTTTTCGACGCGCTTTCTTCGGAGAGCGCTACCTCCGCCCAGGAGATCATCGCCAACTGGGAATCCCAGCGTCAAGCTTTTTCGAATTATGAGGCGAACTTGAAAAAGGCCGTGGAGCTGAATCTGGACGATACGCTGATCCAGCAGCTCTCGGATGGTTCCGAGGAATCCATGCAGATATTAAATGCCTTGGTGAACGACACCGATCTATCGGTGGACGACATCAACGCCGCGTTTGCCAAGACAGCGGAGGCGCGGGATAGCGTGTCGGAAGTCTTGGGCGATATCCATTCGGATTATACAAAGCAAATGGATGCGCTCATAGAAGAGGCCGGGCAAGACGGCATCGACATCGTGGACGGCGTGGCGGGGGGCGTTGATCGATATGCTTATCGATTTACAAACGCCATGTCCTCCCTGGCCTCCGCTGGTTCCAGAGCGTTCTGTTCCTATATGGCCATCAGTTCCCCGTCTAAGCTGATGAAGAAAGACGGCGGATATACCGTAGAGGGCGCTGTCCTAGGGGTGGAAGAGCGAACCCGGGACTTTGCCGCAGCCATGGAGGGATTGGCCGCCGCCGGCCATTCCGCATTTTTGGCGAGCGAACTCAACCGGGTGGCGGATTTTGCGGAAAACCATTTTCTCACCAACTCCCCGGACATGGCGGGGAGCGTGACCAATTCCACCATCAGGAACTATGGCGGAATCACCATCTCCATTCAGCAGCAGCCGGGGGAGGACGCCCAACTGCTGGCGGAGCGGGTGTCCCAAATTCTCCAGCAAGACATCGACAGGGAGGCGGTGGCGCTCTATGGGTAGTCTTACATATGACGGAAGATCCTCTGCGGAGTTCTTTCTGCAAATTGAACGGTATCCCGCCCAGCCGGGGGCGGCGCGGAAATACAGCGCGGTTTCAATACCCGGGCGGAATGGCGATCTGCATTTCGTAGAACAAGCGTTTTCCAATTATACAAAAACCTATTCCTGCTATTTCCACAAGCCAGGCGTTTCCGCCCCAGAGCAATCCCATGCGGTGAAGGGCTGGCTCCTGGGATCCGGCGCATACCGGCGGCTGGAAGATAGCTATGACCCCGACTACTTCCATTTGGCCGCCTTTTTGGGGCCGCTGGATGTGGAGAACATCCTGAATAAATATGGCCGCTGCGAGCTGGCCTTTGACTGCGATCCCCGGGCATTCTCCCTGGCCGGGGAAACTCCCGTATCCTTTTCCGCGCCCGGGGAGATCGTGAATCCGGAGGCGTTTCCATCCACCCCCTTGATCGTCGTCCACGGCAGCGGGGCAGGGAGCGTGACCATCGGCGGCACGGTGGTTACCATTAACGCCATGGACGGCGAGCTTTACTTGGACAGCGAAAACGAGAACGCCTATTCTCTTTCCGCCGGCGTGCCGGTCAATCAGAACGGCAGCATTTACGCGCCGGAGTTCCCCCGCCTCCAGCCCGGGGAGAACAGCGTGGCCTGGACGGGCGGCGTCACCGGGCTGGAGATCACCCCAAGGTGGTGGACGCTATGAGGCCGCGTTTATACCCAGCGGATACGCTGGACTTTGCAAGCAGCAACGGCGTGGGGATCCTCTCCGACGCCATCTCCTGCCGGGTGCTTTCCGGCATGGGTTCGGAGGAGCTGGAGCTGCAATATCCCGCCGCCGGCCTGCACTTTTCGGCGCTGGCCATGCGGGGGATCATCGCTGCCAAGCCCGACCCCGTCCGGGCGGCGCAGCCCTACCGGATCTACAAGATCACCAAGCCCATGGCGGGCGTCGTCACCGTCTATGCCCGCCATATCGTCTACGACCTTATGGGCGTCCCCGCGAAGCCGTTCACTGCCTCCAACGCCACCCTGGCGCTGGAGGGGCTGAAAGCCAACGCCGCTGTGGACAATCCGTTCCAATTCTATACAGACAAGTCCACCGTGGGCAGCTTCTCCGTGGCGGCTCCCACCGCTATCTGGAGCCTGCTGGGCGGCATGGCGGGGTCAATTTTGGACGTGTTCGGCGGGGAATACGAATTTGACGGCCTGGCCGTGAAGCTCCTGGGGCGGCGGGGAGCAGATCGCGGGGTCTCCATCCGCTATGGCAAGAATTTGACGAGTTTAGAGCAGAACGAGAACTGCGCCAACTGCTATACAGGGATCATGCCCTACTGGGTGGATATGGAGACGGGAGCGGTGGTCACGCTTCCCGAGGGGGTGCTCTATGCCCCGGGGGACTATGGCTATACCAGGATCCTCCCGCTGGATCTGTCCCAGGAGTTTGCCGCCGCGCCCAGTGAGGACGCCCTCCGTACCCGGGCAGAGCAGTACATGGAGGATAACCGTATCGGGGAACCCACCGTGTCCTGGAAGGTGGAATTTGTTCAGCTGGAGCAGACGGAGGAATATCGCGGCCAGGCCCTCCTGGAGCGGGTTCAAATGGGGGATACCGTCCATGTGGAGTTCCCCGCCATGGGCGTTTCCGCTCCTGCCCGGGCGGTGGCGGCGGACTATGACTGCCTGCGCGATCGCTATAACAGCGTGACCCTGGGCAGCGTCCGGCAGTCCCTGAGTTCCACTATCGTGGAGCAGCAAAAGGAGATCGCCAAAAAGCCGGACGTGACGGCGGTGCAGGGCATGGTGGACGCGGCCACGGGGAGCATTTTGGGGGCGAAGGGCGGATCTGTCCGCCTGCTGGACACGGACGGGGACGGAATGCCGGATACCCTCTACATTGCCGACCACCCAGACCCCGCCCAGGCGGTGAAGGTATGGCGCTATAACTATGAAGGCTGGGGCGCCAGTGAGAACGGCTATAACGGCCCCTTTTCTGTGGCGGCCACCTTGGAGGACGGAATGGTGGCGGATTTCATCACCACCGGGACGCTGGTGGCGAATCTCATCAACGCCGGCACCCTCCAATCCTCCAACGGCACGTTTCGATTTAACCTCGACACCGGGGAGATCTATATTGGAGGGTATGCCACGGAGCAGTCTGTGGACAATCTCCAATCCAATTTAGACGGCCAAATGGAATCGCTGACGAATCTGCAAAGCGCGTTCGCCAAGCTGCTCCTGCAATCCGATCAGATCGCGCTCCAGGTTCAGAACATTGTGCAAAACGGCGTGGATAAGGTGGTGACATCTACAGGCTATGTCTTCGGGGCGGACGGCCTGAATATCCACAAGGCGGGGGATGAGATCGAGACAAGGATCGACAATACCGGTCTCTACGTATCCCGAGGTGAGGACATGATGCTCCAAGCTAATCACTTGGGCGTTGTCGCCCGGGATCTCACCGCCAACCATTATCTCATCTTTGGCGCCCATGCCCGCTTTGAGGACTATTCCGGCAATCGGACGGCCTGTTTTTATATTGGGAAAGAAAGTGAGGGATAAAGATGGCGCAAGGTGTTAGCGGATATGTGGAGTTCTCCGGCAGCGGGGGCTTCTCCCTCCGGGTGCTCTACTCGGAGGACTACAGTGTGGAGACCAACGCCTCCACGGTTAAAATCACAGAATTGCAAGTCAAGTCCACCCAATGGTATGGATTCACCTACTACTTAGATGGAACGATCCGCATCGATGGCCAGACCGTGGTCAGCATGGACAGCGGGCAGGGCGGCCATTCGGCCTATATTCCGTCCATGAATGTCTGGACGAAAGTCTCTGGAACTATGGGGACTTCTGGGAGCATCGCCCACGATACGGATGGCAGCAAGAGCGTGGCCGTGGCGGTGGACGTGCGGGGGTATACCATTGGCGGAGGGGGCGGATCCGGGTGGCGAGCCAACGGCAGCAAGAGCGTGGCGCTGACCAACATCCCCAGATCCTCCGGCATCGGCGCGACGGACGCCAACATCGGCGCGACCAGCGTCATTGCCATCAGCAAGAAGTCCGCCGCCTATACCCATTCCATCGCCTATCAATTTGGCAGCTTGACGGGATACATTGACGCAGACGGGAACCCGGTGGGCAGCGAGGTGAAGCTGTCGGCCACCAATATTCCCTTCAAGGTGCCCACTACCTTTTACGCGCAGATCCCCAACGCGAAGTCTGGGATTTGTACTTTAACCTGCCGAACGTATTCCGGCAGTACCCTGATTGGATCGCCCACTACGGCTGCATTCACGGCCACGGCTTCGGAGGCGGCTTGCGCCCCTACTGTGACCGGCACGGCGGTGGACAGCAACCCGACTACCCTGGCGCTGACCGGGGACGCCAACAAGCTGGTACGCTACTACAGCGCGGCGTTGCTGACCATCTCGGCGGCGGCAAAGAACAGCGCGTCCATCCAGGCTAAGACCATTGACGGAACCGGCGTGGCGCTGGACGTGAATACGCGAACGATTTCTGCCGTGGAAAAAGATACCTTTTCTTTTTCCGCTGTGGACAGCCGGGGCTACAGCGGCAGCGCGTCGGTGAAGAAAACGCTGATCCCCTATGTGAAATTGACTTGCAATGTGATCGCCTCCCGTCCCCAGCCCACGGACGGCTCCGGGCGGCTGCAGATCTCCGGAAACTACTTCAACGGCAGCTTTGGGGCGCAGGCCAATGCCCTAACGCTGGAATATCGCCCAGCCGGCGGGGATTGGGTAAGCCTGACCCCCACTGTCAGCGGCAACGCCTATTCCGCCCAGGTGAATCTCACCGGGCTGGACTATACCCAGGCGTTCAATTTTGAAATCCGAGTTGCGGACAAGCTGGCTTCTCTCACACGGCAGGCGGCTATCGGTAAGGGGATCCCCGTATTCGACTGGGGGGAGGCGGACTTCCGGTTTAACGTGCCGGTGGCGTTCCATTCCGGTGTTCCTGTGTCCGGGCTGGCGGACTAT
The DNA here is from genome assembly GCA_018715805.1 of Candidatus Faecousia intestinigallinarum. Lineage (GTDB taxonomy): Bacteria > Bacillota > Clostridia > Oscillospirales > Oscillospiraceae > Faecousia > Faecousia intestinigallinarum. The sequence continues at coordinate 19,555 of DVKX01000086.1, forward strand.
GTGCTGGAACAGGGGAGTTCCGGAATCTGGGTCTGGCGGAAGTGGTATTCCGGCATTGCGGAATGCTGGGGAAGCGCCACCTTTACCACCGCCATCACCGATTCCTGGGGATCGCTATACGAGGCGGCCACGGTGGCCGCCCAGCCTTATCCCTTTGCCTTTGCGGCAGAACCGCAGGAGTTAGTCAACGTCAATGGCGGCGTTGGCAAGGGCATTGAGACCGCCGGCCGGCAAACGGCCAATCATACGGCCACCTATTTCATCTTCCGTCCCAGCGAATATCCCACGCGGATGGAATACGTCATTAACTTCTTCGTCATTGGACGGTGGAAATAGCAATTTTAATCTTTTGGAGGAACAAGTCA